>SYBY01000206.1 GCA_005788585.1 Actinomycetota bacterium
CCTCGCGGTCGTCCGGCGCGTCGTAGTTGATGACGTGCGAGACGCCGTCGACGTCGATTCCGCGCGCGGCGACGTCGGTCGCGACGAGCGTGTCGACGCGGCCGGACTCGAAGCGGGCCAGGGCCTGCTCGCGCTGGCGCTGGGACTTGTCGCCGTGCATGGAGACCGCGTTGACGCCCTCGTTGCCGAGGCGCTTGACGAGCCGGTCGGCACCGCGCTTGGTGCGGACGAAGACGAGGGCGAGGTCGCGCTCGGAGCGCAGCTCGCGGACGAGCGCCTTCACGCGCGACTCATGCTCGACGGCCAGGAAGCGGTGCTCGATCTGCGCCGTCTTGACCTCGGTCGGGACGTGCTCGTGGCGGGCCGCGTCGTGCGTGTACTCCTTGGCGATGCGGCCGGCGTCGCCGTCCAGCGTCGCGCTGAAGAACAGCGTCTGGCGGTCCTTCGGGCACTGGGCGACGATGCGGTCGACGGCCGGGCGGAAGCCCATGTCGAGCACGCGGTCGGCCTCGTCGAGGACGAGGACCTCGACGTTGCGCAGGCTGAACGCGCCGCGCTGGAGCTGGTCCTCGAGGCGACCGGGGGTCGCGACGACGATGTGCGCCTTGGCGGCGTCACGGCCCTGCTGCTGGAGACCGACGCCGCCGTAGACGGCGGTGATCTTCAGCGCCCGGGCGTGGGCGATGCTGCGGAGCTCTTCGACGATCTGCGTGGCGAGCTCGCGCGTCGGCGCCAGGATGAGCCCGGCGGGACGGCGCGACTCGGCGGCGATGCGGTCGACCATGGGGACACCGAAGGCGAGCGTCTTGCCCGACCCGGTGGGGGACTTGGCGAGCACGTCGCGGCCGGCGAGCACGTCAGCGATGACGAGCTTCTGGATGGCGAAGGGCTCGGTCATGCCGCGCGACGCAAGAGCGCTGCAGGCGGCATCCGAAACGCCGAGATCGGCGAAGGACTGCGAAGACATATCTGGGACTCCTGGCGGCACTCGGTCAGGCCGCGGACGGTTCGGGAGGCGAGAAAGGCTGACCCGAACCGCTGTCTGCGGGACCCAAGCGAGCTGCTGCCTCACGCCCGGCAGGGTGCCGGACGTTGCGACCACTGTAGCCGGTCAGTCGCTGCGGGCCGCCGCGAGGTGGCGGCGATGGCGGCGCCACAGGATCGCCACGACGGCGACGATCCCCAGCACGATGAGCGCGTAGACCACGGTGCTCGCGGAGTCCACGATGCCCGTGATCTCCTCCCACCGCGTGCCCAGCCACCAGCCGGTCCCGATGAGCAGCGCGTTCCACAGCGCCGACCCGGCGGTCGTCAGCAGGACGAACTGCAGCATCGGCATCGAGGACGACCCCGCCGGGATCGACACCACGCTGCGGATGCCCGGCACCAGGCGGCCGAAGAAGACGACCCACGCGCCGAAGCGGGCGAACCACGCGTCGGCACGGTCGAAGTCCTCGTCGCTGATGTGCACCTTGTGGCCCCAGCGCTCGAGCGCGGGCCGGCCGGCGAGCTGGCCGAAGTAGTAGAGGATCAGCGCGCCCACGACCGACCCGAGGGTGGACGCGATCAGCGCGCCGGCGAAGTTCAGCGTGCCCTCGGAGACGTAGTAGCCGGCGAGCGGCAGGATGAGCTCGGATGGGATCGGCGGGAAGACGTTCTCGATGATCAGGAAGAGCGTGAGGGCCGCGTAGCCCCACTGCTCGACCTGCTCGCCGATCCAGCCTCCCACCGCCAGGACGGTGACGATATGCACGCCATCAGGCTACTGAGGCGCCGAGGCGCTCGGCGATCGCCTTGCGCTCTCGGAGCGCTGCGGTCAGCACCTCCAGGCGCGAATGCTGGACAGGCACAACCGGAAACCGGCCACTCACGTCAGGCGAACAGCTCGAGCGCCCTCTCGATGGGGCGCGCGAAGACCGCCCGGTCACCGCGGACCACGAACGGCCGCTGCAGTAGCTGAGGATGCTCGGCCATGAGCGCGATCAGCCGGTCCTCCGTCACACCCGGATCGGTGAGCCCCAGCTCCTTGACGAGCGGTTCGCGGCGGCGCAGCGCCTCGTGCGCGGTGACCCCCGCCATGCACAGCAGGTCACGGATCTCCGGCTCCGTCAGGCCTTCGACGTGGTATTCGACCCGGTCGAACGCGATGCCCTGCGCATCCAACAGATGTGCAAGCTTCTTGCAGGTGGTACAGGTGCGCTTCTCATAGACGATGACTTCTGACATGAGCGCTCAGCATGGCATTCTGCCCGCGTTGCCGTCCCTCTCTCCCGCACCCTTCGTCGGCGCGGCCGGCCGGTTCGCCCCGACGGCGCTGTACGACCCCGTGATGGCGCTGACCATGCGCGAAGGCGCATGGCGGTCGAAGCTCGTCGCGCAGGTCGCCGAGGACGCGCCCGGGCGCGTCGTCGAGATCGGCTGCGGCACGGGCTCGGTCACCCGCCGCCTCGTGGCCGCGCTTCCAGCCGCCCGCGTCACGGCGAGCGACATCGACCCGGACATCCTGTCGCGCGCAGCGCGCAAGTCGGCGGACCTGGACGTCGAGTGGCTGCTCGCCCCCGCGACCGGGCTCCCGATCGCCGACGACACCGCCGACGCGGTCGTCTCCTCACTCGTCCTGCACCACCTCGACCCGGAGCCGAAGGCCGCGGCGCTCGCCGAAGCCCAGCGCGTCCTGAAGCCCGGCGGCCGGTTGCACGTCGCCGACTGGGGCATGCCGCGCGACCCGGTCGAGGGCCTCGCGTTCACCGGCCTGCGCCTGCTCGACGGCTGGGGCCGCACGCGTCAGCACGCGACCGGCGCGCTCCCGGCGCTCCTGCGGGGCGCAGGGTTCGAGGGCGTCGTCGTGCACCATCGCTTCCGGACGGCCTGGGGCGCGCTGGAGCTGCTCACCGCCGAAGCCCCGCAGTAGCGACGCTGCGGATACCGTTCCCCGCATGAGGGTCCCGGCGCCGATCACGGTCGAGTGACCGCCTGGGTCCCCGGCCTCAGACGGCTGCGCGGGTACGACCGCAGGTGGCTGCGCTCCGACGCAGTCGCCGGCATCGTCCTCGCCGCGATCCTCGTCCCGCAGGGCATGGCGTACGCCGAGCTCGCGGGTGTCCCCGCGGTCACCGGCCTGTACACGACGATCGCGTGCCTCGTGGGCTACGCGCTGTTCGGCCCCTCGCGGGTGCTGGTCCTCGGTCCGGACTCGTCGATCTCACCGCTGATCTTCGCCGCGATCACCCCGCTGCTCGTGACCGACGACCCGGACGAGGCGATCGCGCTGGCCGGGATGCTCGCGGTCCTGGTCGGGCTGGTGGAGCTGGGCCTGGGCATGGGCAAGCTCGGACTCGTCGCGGACCTGCTGTCCAAGGAGGTCCAGGTCGGCTACATGAACGGGCTGGCCGTCACCATCGTCGTCAGCCAGCTCCCGAAGCTCTTCGGCTTCTCGGTCGACGCCGACGGGTTCGGCGATGAGGTCGTCGGCTTCTTCGAGGGGCTCGACGCGGCCCACACCGCGACCCTCGTGACCGGGCTGGCCGTGCTTGCGGTGCTCCTGATCCTCCCCAGGTTCACCACGTTGGTCCCGGCGATTCTCGTCGCGGTCATCGGGGTGACCGCGGTGTCGGCGGCCATCGGCCTGGCGGACGAGGGCGTCGCGACGGTCGGATCCCTGCCGCAGGGCGTGCCGACGCCGAGCCTGCCGGGGACGAACCTCGGGGACATCGCCCCGCTGCTCATCGCCGCCTTCGGCATCACGCTGGTGTCGCTGGCCGACACGATCGCGACCGCCACGAGTTTCGCCGCGCGGCGCGGCGACGAGGTGCACGCCGATCAGGAGATGATCGGGATCGGGGCGGCGAACATCACGGCCGGGTTCTTCCAGGGCTTCGCGATCTCGACGAGCGGCTCGCGGACCGCCGTCGCCGAGCAGTCGGGCGCGAAGAGTCAGCTGGCGATGCTGATCGGCGCGGGTCTCGTCGCCGCCCTGCTGCTGTTCTTCAACTCGCTGCTGTCGGCGCTGCCGCAGACCGCGCTGGCGGCGGTGGTCATCGTCGCCGCGTTCTCGCTCGTCGACGTGCGCGTGCTCGTGGGCGCGTGGCGTGTTCGCCGCAGCGCGGTGATGATCTCCCTCGCGGCGACCGCGGGCGTGATCCTGCTCGGCGTGCTGGAGGGGATCGCGGTGGCGGTGGTCCTGGCGATCCTGCTGTTCTTCAAGCGCAACTGGTGGCCGCACGGCGCGGTGCTCGGGCGGGTCGAGGAGCTCGGCGGGTGGCACAGCGTCGACCAGCACCCGGCCGCCCGCGAGCTCGACGGCATCGTCGTCTACCGCTGGGAGGCGCCGCTGTTCTTCGCGAACGCCGGGATCTTCCGCGAGCAGATCCGGCGCCTTGCCCTCGAGCGCGAACCCCGCTGGATCGTCCTGCAGTGCGAGGCGATCACCGATGTCGACCTCACGGCTGCGAGCATGCTCAAGCAGCTCGACCTCGAGCTCAACGAGGTGGGCATCCACCTGGCGTTCGCCGAGATGCGCAGCCGGCTGCAGGATCTGACGCTGCGCTACGGACTCCTCGAGACGCTGGACAAGGACCACTTCTATCTCGAGCTCGACGACGCGATCCGGGCGATCACCCGGGACTGACCCGGTCACTGCGCGTGGCCCGCGGCGTCTGTCCACCCTCTACGGAGAAGCCGCACCCGGTCGCGTGGTCCGCCCGGTGGTCGCACGCCCGTCGCGGTGGGACGCTGCGAGCATGGACCTCGACGCGCTGCTTCCCGAGTACGACGTCTCCGACGAAGTCGCGGTCACGGTGGCCGCGTCGCCCGAGCGCGCATTCGCCGCGCTGCTCGACGTCGACCTCATCGCACTCGGCCGCGCGCGCCCGCTCATCGGCGTGCTCGGCGCGCTGCGGATGCTGCCGGACATCCTCTCGCCCCTCCTGCACGGCGAGCCGGTCCCCGACGCGCCGGAGCGGATGCGCCTGCTCGACACCGCCGGCCAGCCGGCCGCGGGCGGCGGCTGGACGCTGTTGGCCGAGGAGCCGCGCGCGGTCGCCCTCGGACTCGTGGGCCGGTTCTGGCGCCCGGTCATCGAGTACCGCGATGTCGCGGCAGCGGATTTCACCGGCTTCGACGAGGCGGGCTGGGCCAAGACGGTCTACGCCCTGACGGCCGAGCCGCTGCCCGGGGACCGCACGCTGCTGCGCGGGATCATGCGCACGGCGACGACGGACGAGCACGCGCGCCGGTGGTTCCGCCGGTACTGGACCTTCGGGGTCGGCCCGGGCGCGCACATGCTCGTCGAGGGGCTGCTCGACGAGGCGCGGCAGACGGCCGAGCGCACGCTCGTGGCGGTGCGCTGACTCAGCCGTCGAGGAGCCGGCGCCGCAACGCTGCCAGATCGCCCGCGGTCAGCCCGGCCTCGACGAGGTGCGCCTCGACATCGAGCCCGTCGAGCAGTTCGACGACCAGCGCCTCGGCACTCGTGCCCTGGTCTCGCAGGTAGGACTGCAGCAGCGGTCCCTGGTCCTCCTCGCCGCGGGCGACATAGCGCGCCGGGAGACGTTCGAAGCTCAGCGCGTAGTCGGCCGCGATGACGTCCGCCGGGACCCGCGCGAGCGCCAGGACCAGCATCGCCACCTGGCCGGAGCGGTCGCGCCCGCCCGCGCAGTGAAACGCGACACCGCCGGGCCGCGCGCGGGCGACCGCAGCGACGACGGCGGCACTGCGCTCGGGGAACCGCTCGAGGTGCGGGCGGTAGTACAGCGGCGTGCCGAACTGCGGGCCGGTCTGCCAGACGTCCCAGAACTCCCGGTCCTCGGCCACGTCGAGCGGGATGCGGATCGTCGTCACGTCGGCGGGACGCGGCGCGACGTCCTCACCGAGCTCGTCGTCGTTGCGCAGGTCGATGACGGTGCGCACGCCGTGCCCGACGAGCGCCGCCCACCCGTCCGCGGTCAGCTCCTCGAGCGTGTCGGCGCGCACGACCGCGCCCCAGCGCGTGGTGCGTCCGTCGGCCGTCGGGAGGCCGCCCAGGTCCCGGACGTTGAAGCAGCCGTCCCAGTCGAGATGACGATCCATGCGTGCCCAGCATGCTGCCATGCTGCCGGCGTGCGCTTGGAAGACCTGCTCGCCGGCCGGGACGCGTGATGGCGCCGCGGGTCCTGTCCCGGCGCGAGCTCAACCGCGCGCTCATGGCGCGCCAGGGCCTGCTCGCGCGCCGGTCCGGCACGGCAGCCGAGGAGATCGAGCGGCTCGTCGGGCTCCACGGGCAGGAGCCGGAGAACGCGTATGTGGCGCTGTGGCTGCGGCTGTCGGACTTCGACCCACTGGAGCTCAGCGAGCTGATCGCGTCGCGCGGCGCCGTGCGCTCAGCGCTCCTGCGAGCGACGATCCACCTGTCGACGGCGCGCGACTGCCTCGCCTGGCAGCCGGTGACGGCGTCGATCCTGCACCGCACCTGGAAGGCGCCGTGGATGCCGCCGCTCCACGGCGAGGACGTCGACGCGATCGTCGCCGCCGGGCGGGACCTGCTCCACGGGACCGCCCTGACGCGCGCGGAGATCCGCGACGAGCTCGCGCCACGGTTCCCGAAGGCCGAGCCGCTCGCGGTGGCGTACGCGGTGACCTCGAAGCTGCCGGTCGTGCAGGTCCCGCCGCGCGGGCTGTGGCAGCAGAGCGGCGCGGCGCGGTGGGCGCTCACGGAGGAGTTCCTCGACGCGCCGCTGGCGGCAGAGCCGTCGGTCGAGAACCTGGTCCTGCGCTACCTCGCGGCGTTCGGGCCGGCGTCGAGCGCGGACGTCCGCACGTGGTCGAACCTCACCGGGCTGCGCCCCGTGCTCGCCGCGCTCAAGCCGGACCTGCGCGTCTTCCACGACGAAGCCGGCCGTGAGCTGTTCGACGTCCCCGACGGCCTGCTCCCCGATCCCGACGTCCCGGCGCCGCCGCGGTTCCTGCCGGAGTACGACAACGTCGCACTCGCGCACCAGGACCGCGCCCGGATCTTCGACGGCCGCGGGTGCGGCGGCCCGTTCTTCACGGGGAAGTGGCACGGCACGCTGTGGGTCGACGGCTGCTACCGGGCCAACTGGCAGCTCGTGCTCGACGACGACGGCGCGGCGGTCGTGACCGTCGACCGGTTGACCCTGTTCGACAGCGACCCGCCGGGCACCCGTGACGAGATCGTGGCGGAGGCCGAGGCGCTGGCGCGGTTCGTCTTCCCTGATGCCGCGCCGCGCGTCGTGGCCTGAGCCTCCGCGGACGACCTACGCGGCGGCCAGCTCGCCCAGCGCCTTGAGCACCAGCTCGTCGTGCTCAGCCGGCTTGACCTTCGGGAACACGGTCACGACCTTCCCGTCGGCATCGAGCACGAACGTCGCCCGCTGCGCGCCCCAGTACGTCTTGCCGTACATCGACTTCTCGACCCACACGCCGTACTGCTCGCACACCGCGTGGTCCTCGTCGCCGAGCAGCGTGAAGTTCAGGCCCTGCTTGTCGTGGAACTTCTTGACCTTCTTGACCGGGTCCGGGGAGATGCCCAGGACGGTCGCGCCCGCCTTCTCGTAGTCGGGCAGGTGGTCGCGCACCCCGCACGCCTGGGTCGTGCACCCGGGCGTGTCGGCCTTGGGGTAGAAGTAGACGACGACCGGCCCGCCCCGCAGCGACGAGAGCGTCACGTCGTTGCCGTCCTGGTCGGGGAGCGTGAAGTCGGGGGCGATGGTTCCCTGTTCGATCATGTGAAGCCTCGTGGTCGGCGGTCGGTCCCAGGGAGGGTACGAAGACGATCCCGGTGGCGACGAACGAGATTCGACCGGCGCCCGCGCACCGATCGGTATGTTTTCGCCCAATGCGCCCCTCCGCCTGCATCATCGCCGTCACCAGCGCCTTCGCCCTCCTGCCGGCTGTCGCCCACGCCGACGTCATCGAGACCGGTCCCGAGGTCGCGGCCGATGTCCGGGTGGCCTCGGCCGGGGACTTCAACGGCGATGGCAGGGCGGACCTCGCCGTCGCCACCCCGCGCGCCCTGGGACTGGGCTTGACCATCGTCTTCGGCCGGCCGGGTCTGGCAGACGCGTCCGTCCCGGCCGAGCCGGCGGCGGCATTGCGGATCTCCTTCGCCGACGTGCCCGACACCCCGGAGCTCGCGCCGTCGCCCGTCGGCGACATCGACGGCGACGGCTACGACGACCTCGCGATCGCCCGCATCCCGGTCTTCCAGACGCCGAATCAGGGCGTCGGCCCGCAGGCGATCATCCGCGGCGGGGCGAGCTCCGGTGCCGTCTCCCACACCGAGCTCGGCGACCGCATGGTGCCGCTGCCCAACGCCGCCAGCGGCGGGCCGCGGCTGGCCACGAAGCTCGGCGACATCGACGGCGACGCGCTCGACGACGTCCTGATCAACTTCGCCTACGCGGGCAGCACACCGTGCATCGCGCCGGTCTCCGAGTCGTTCTTCGGCCCGTGCGCGGGCATCCGGCGCGGGCCTGCGCTCGACCGGTCGCAGCGCATCCTCACCTCGGCCGGCACGGTGGGCTTCGCCGGGCCGCTCGGCGACATCGACGGTGACGGACTCGCGGAGGTCACCGCCGGCTTCGGTGGTGTGTCCGGCATCGCCTTCCCGCGCGTCGCCGACGGGGACGCGCTGCCGGCGGAGCTGACGACGTTCCGCGACGGCGAGCGCTACGTCACCACGCGTGACGCCGGGGACGTCAACGGCGACGGGCTGGCGGACATCGCGCTCGCGGTCGTGGAGGGTCCCGCGACGGTCCTGTACGGGCGTGCCGGCCTGGCCGGGCGCGCGCTCGAGTTCGCGGCGCTCCCCGGCCCGGCCCGGCCGCTGCCGGCCGGGTTCCACCCCGCCGGGCCGGCCGGCGACGTCAACGGCGACGGCATCGCGGACCTGCTCGCGAGCAGCCGCGGAGGCGGAGCCGACCGCGTGCTGCTCGGAGGCGCATCCACCGCGCCGTGGCGCGCCGAGGACGCGCTCGTGATCCCCGGCCTCGACGACACGGACAGCGCCGACGTGACACCGGTGGACGACGTCGATGGCGACGGACGCGACGAGCTGGCCGTCGCCATGTTCACGTGCGACGCCGGCACGTGCACGCGGCGAACGGTCCTGGCCGGAGTCACGACGCAGGCCCCGGCCCGGCTGCAGGCGCTACGGGTCGCCCCGGCGGCGTTCCGCGCGGGCGCGTACCGCCCCAGCCGGCTACAGGGCACACGACTGACGACGACGCTCAGCGCCGCCGCCACGGTGCGGTTCACCCTCCGGCCGCTGTTCGGCGGGCCCACCCGCGCGTTCGACGCCGAGCGCCCGGCCGGCACCTCGGTCCTCGGCTGGGACGGGCGCGTGGGCGGCGCGGCGCTGCGCCCGGGCCTCTACCGGATCACCGCGTCGACCCCGGCGGGAGAGAGCGCCACCTTCTCCCGGGTCATCGTCGTCTTCTGAGCGCGGCCGGGTCGAACAGCAGAGGTGGTGCCGCGGCGACGGACCGCTGCCGTCGCGCAATGGGGGATAGTCGCAACGGCTGCCGGACTGGCGAGGGAGGGACGCGCAGCAGCACCATCGCTGACGCTACCCGCCGTCCAGTGGACTGCCATCAGCAGTGACCACCGGCGCGGACTCCGTAGCGACCCCGCGTCCGACGTCCGGGACGTTCTTCCGGGAGTTCGACACACCAAAACCCAGACGTCGATCGCTACTTCAGCAACTTCGAGAGCCTGCGGTCCTTCAACACCTTGCCATCGGTCTGCTCGGCCGGGCAGTAGCTCATGACGTAGTCCTCGAAGTACACCGCCTCGAGCTTCGTGCCGCATCGCGGGCACGGCTCCCCCTCGTGGCGGTGCACGAGGAGCGGGAGCGGAAGCTTGTCGGGGATCGGGAGGTGCACGACCTCCTCGTAGTGGTCCATCGCGCGCGTGAGAACCTCCGCGATCGCGGAGCGGAGCTGTTCGGCCTCCTCGTCGGTGAGGTCGTTGCCGCGCTTGAACGGCGAGAGCTTCGCCGTCCACAGGATCTCGTCGACCCAGGACCGGCCGATCCCGGCGATCGTGCGCTGGTCGCGCAGCACGGTGTACAGCGGGCGGGCGCCCTTCAGTAGGGCCCGGAGGTGCTCCGCGCACGGCGGGTTCGGCCAGGACTCCGGACCGAGCGTCGCGAGCGTCTCCTCGTCCTCGAGCTCGTCGCGCCGCAGCAGCTTCACCCACGCGGCCTGCTTCGTGCCGAACTCCCGCAGGCGCAGCTCGCGCTCGGGGTCGCCGTCGATGCGCAGCAGCAGCCGCGACGTGCGGTCGCGCATGCCGGCGCGCTTGTCGTAGAGCTGCAGCCGCCCCGCGGACATCAGGTGGATGAGCAGCGACAGGTCGTCGCCGACGTCGATGACGAACAGCTTGCCCCGCCTGCGGATCGCCGTGATCGGCTGACCGTCGACGGCGTGCAGCGGCGGGTCGAACGTCTTCAGCGCGTTGATGCCGGGGGCCATCGACGACGCGATGGTCGCGCCGCGCAGCGCCTCGTCCAGGCGCCGGGCCGTGATCTCCACCTCGGGGAGCTCGGGCATACCCGACAGGCTACGGGCGCGGGCGCTTCCAGTCGCGAAACGCGTCAAGCAGGCGGTCGAGACCCTCCACCTCGCCGGGCTCGGGCTCGCCGCCGGCGGCCCGCAGCGCGCGCAGCGTCGTCTGCATCTGGTCGAGGTACGCGCGGCAGCCCTGGCACAGGTCGAGGTGCTCGTCGAACCGCCGGCGGTCGGCGGGCGCGAGCGCGCCGTCGAGGTAGTCGGTGACGAGTTCGACGAACTCACGACACGTCAGGTAGGTCACGTCAGCTCATCCTCCAGGGCTGCGCGGACCTTCGCCCGCGCGCGGTGCAGCAGCACGCGCTGGTTGCCCTCGGAGATCTCCAGGGCCTCGCTGACCTCCGGGCCGTCGAGGCCGACCAGGTCACGCAGCACGATGACCTCCCGCTGGCGGGGCGGCAGCTCGGCGATGGCGTCGCGCACCGTGGCGATCGTCTCCTTGGACTCGAGCCGTTCGGCGGGCAGGGCACTCCACGCGCGCGGGTACGCGTTCCACCACCCCTCGTCGTCGAAGCGCGAGGGATCGACCGCCGGGCCGTCGCCGTCCTGGTCTCCCAACGACGCGAACGGCGTGCTGCGCTGGTCGCGGACGCCGCGGGTCTTCGCCTGATTCATGAGGATGCGGAAGATCCACGTCTTCAGGGAGGAGCGGCCCTCGAACCGGTCGATCCCGTTCAGGACCCCGAGCCACGTGTCCTGCACGACCTCCTCGGCCGCGGCGGGCGTCTTCACGTACTGGCGCGCGACGCGCAGCATGAGCGGCTGGTAGCGCCGGACCAGGTCGGCGAACGCCGCCTCGTCGCCGGCGCGCAGCGCCGCGATCGTCGCCTGGTCGTCCATGCCCGCAGTCTGCCATCGAGCACGGTCTTCCCGGGCGGGCAGGGCGTTACAGGTCGATGAACACCGTCCGCCTGGCCTTGCCCGCCCGGCGGCAGAGCCGCAGACTCCGCGGTCCTTGCTCCTGCTCGTCGTCTTCGCTCTCCTCGCGGGCGCGGCCACCGCCGTGTCGCCGTGCGTGCTTCCGGTACTGCCCGTGGCGCTGGCCGGCGGCGCGACGGGCGGGCGGCGCCGGCCGCTGGGGATCGTGCTCGGCCTGACGGCGTCGTTCACGTTCAGCGTCGTCGCGCTCGTCTACGTCATCGACGCGCTGGGGCTGCCCGACGACCTGATCCGCACGCTGGCGATCGCGACGCTCATCGGGTTCGGCGTCGCGCTCGCGGTCCCCGCAGTCGCCGCGCGGATCGAGGCGCCGCTCTCGCGCCTCGGCGGGCGGGTCACGATGCGCGGGTCGACCGGCGGTGACGGCTTCGGCTCGGGTGTCGTGCTCGGTCTGGGCCTCGGCGTCGTCTACGCGCCGTGCGCGGGCCCGATCCTTGCCGGTGTGGTGACGGTGACCGCGTCCCAGCCGCCGTCCGCCCAGCGGTTCGCCGTGGCGCTGGCGTACGCGGTCGGCTCGGCCGTCGTGCTGTACGGGCTGATGCGCGGCGGGCGGCGACTCACCCGGCGGCTGGCCCGGCGCGCCGGGGCCTTCCAGGTGGCGACGGGCGCCGTCATGGTCCTCGTCGGGATCGTCATGCTCGGGGACCTCGACCTGCGCTTTCAGAGCGCGCTGGCCGACCGGCTGCCCGCGGCACTCGTCACGCCCACGGCAGGCCTGGAACGGACGGCGGACGGCGCGCTGGCCGACCTGCGCGACACCGGCGGCGGACCCGGGTTCGCCGCGAATCCCGCGCGGGCGCGCACGGGTGACCCGCTGCCCGATCTCGGCGCCGCCCGCGGGTTCGAGGGCGGCACGCGCTGGTTCAACAGCGAGCCGCTCACCCAGGCCGGGTTGCGCGGGCGCGTCGTCCTCGTCGACGTCTGGACCTACAGCTGCATCAACTGCCTGCGCACTGTCCCGTACCTCCGGGCGTGGCACAACCGTTATGCGCGCGCGGGCCTGACCATCGTCGGCGTGCACGCCCCCGAGTTCGCGTTCGAGAGGTCGTCCGGCAACGTGGCGGACGCCCTGCGCCGCGAGGGCATCACGTGGCCCGTCGTCCAGGACAACGACCTGGCGATCTGGAACGCGTGGGGCAACCAGTACTGGCCGACGCAGTACCTCGTCGACGCGCGCGGCCGCGTGCGCGAGGTGGAGATCGGCGAGGGCGACTACGCCGCGCGCGAGCGGGACATCCGCGCGCTGCTGGCCGAGGCGCGCGGCGCGGATGCGGTTCCCGGCGGCGGGCCGGTGCGTCCCGCCGCCGAGCAGCCCGGCACGCACCTCATCACGCCCGAGTCCTACCTCGGTGCGGCGCGGGCGATGTCGTTCGACGGGGATGGCGTGGTCGGTGGCGCGCACACGTATCCGGAGCTGCCGGGGACCACCCTGCCGACCTCGCACCTGCGCTACGCCGGGCGGTGGACCGTCCGCCGCGAGCACGCGGTCGCTGGGCGCGGCGCCGCGCTGCAGGTCGGCTTCCGCGCGCGCCGGGTGCACCTCGTGCTGTCGAGTCCCGGCCGTCCCCGGCGGGTGCGGGTGGAGCTCGACGGCCGCCCGCTGCCCGATCGCCTCGCCGGCCGCGACGTGCGCGGCGGCGAGCTCACCGTCCGCGCTGACCGGCTCTACCGCCTCGTGGACCGGCGCAGCGTCGGCGACGGCACGCTCACGCTGCACCCCGAGCCGGGCGTGCGCGGCTACGCGTTCACCTTCGGCTGAGCGACTGTCACGAACGTGACAGACAGGCGGCGGTGGGGGGCGTACGGTCGCATCCATGTCCACGCCTCGCCGCCCGCATCCCCTCGTTGCCCTGGCCGCCCTGCTGCTGTTCGCGGCCATGGGCCTGGCCGTCGCCGGCCCCGCCACCGCCGACGCGGCATCCAAGCGCTGCAAGGCACGGGCGGGCACCGTGTACAAGGACGGCGCCACGCGGGTATTTCACGCGGGCTCCTCGCTGTACGCGTGCACACGACTGACCCCGCGTGGCTTCGCGCGGACCGTCCGGCTCGGCCCCTGGTCCCGCGGCAGCCGCGCGGTGTCCAACGGCTCGTACGTGGCGTGGGCGCGACGCTGGCGGATCGACGATCAGCCCCTCGACAACATCTGGGCCGCGTCGATCGACGGCCGGCGCTTCCTCGTCGACAGCCCCGCGATCCCAGCGTCCGGTCGCGGCGCGGTGGACACCGACGCCGTCCAGCGCCTGCTCGTCACCGACTACGGCGCCGGGTGGGTCACGCGCAGAGGCCACGTCGCGCTCGCCATCGGCGCACCCACGGGCATGGCCCCCGTCGCCATCGGCACGCCTCCGTCCCCGCTCACCGCCGACGGCCGGCGGGTGCTGGTCGGCAGCTTCCCCGGCGTGCCCGCCGCGCAGCTCGCGGCGACCGCGCGGCTCTCCTCGGAGACCGGCGAGACGGACGATTGCGGGGGCAGCATGACCCACACGCTCACGGTCCAGCCCCCTGGCGCGGCAGACCCGGTCGGCGTGCGCTGGAGCGGCGGCGCGCCGATCTCCCCGGAGATCTGCAACGTGTGATCAGACGCGTTCGAGCAGCGACATCCCGTACCAGCCGTCGGCGTCCTCGTACCACGCGCGCAGGTCCAGCCCGGCCCGCACCGCCGACCGTTCGATGACCTCGGGGCGGAACTTCCGGCTGATCTCCGTGAGGATCGATTCGCCCTCCAGGAAGGTCACCTCCAGGCCGAGGCTCGCGATCCGCACCACCTGGGGCTCGGTCGCGCGCAGCCGGATCTCGATGCGCTCGAGCACCGGGTTCCACTGCGCCTCGTGAACGAACAGCTCCTCGTCGAAGTCCGCCTGCAGCTCCCGGTTGATGACGCGCAGGACGTTGCGGTTGAACGCCGCCGTGACGCCCGCGGCGTCGTCGTACGCGGGCTCGACGATCGACGGCGCCTTGACGAGGTCGTGGCCGAGCAGGAGCGCGTCGCCGGGCTCGAGCAGCTCGCCGACCGCCCGGAAGAACGCATGGACCTCCGGCGGCTGGAGGTTCCCGATCGTGCTGCCCAGGAAGGCGACGAGCCGCGGGCCGTCGGTCGTCCGCTCGCGCAGCCCCGCGAGATCGGCCGTGAAGTCGCTGACGTGCGCGGTGATCTCCACACCCGGATAGCGCGCGGCGAGACCCGGGATCGCGGCCTCCATCGCACTGGCGCTGACGTCCACCGGCACGTACCGGCGCAGGGTGCCGCGCTCGTGCAGCGGGTCGAGCAGCAGCGGCGACTTCGTGCTCGACCCGGACCCGAGCTCGATGACCTCCACCGCCTGGAGCTCCCCGGCCAGCGCCGGGCCGAGTGTCCGCAGCAGCGCCGCCTCGCGGCGGGTCGGGTAGTACTCGGGCTGCTCGCAGATCGCGTCGAACAGCTCGCTGCCGCGTGCGTCGTAGAACCACTTCGGCGGCAGCGTCTTCGGGGTGGTCGACAGGCCCTCGAGGACGTCGGCGGCCAGCGCGGTCCACGTCTCGGGCGCGGCATGCAGTTCGACGCCGACCGCTTCGAGTGCGGCGAGCGAGGTCTTCGGGCTCATCGGTCCTCCTCGGTGACGGTGGCGAGGCGCACGCCGGCGAAGATCTGCCGGCGCTGCGGGTGATCCCAGTTGCGGAACGTGCGGCGGCGGACCGCGGGTGACGAGGCCCAAGAGCCGCCGCGCAGCACGCGGTAGCCGTCGTCGAAGAAGACCTCGGAGTACTCGCGGTACGGGTGGGCGACGAAGCCCGGGTAGCCGGTGAAGGTGCTGCTCGTCCATTCCCAGACCTGACCGGCGCCCTCCAGCACGCCGGCGCCGGCGGCGGCCTCCCACTCGAACTCGGTGGGCAGCCGCGCGCCCGCCCAGCGGGCGAACGCGTCGGCCTCGTGCGCGCTGACGTGGCTGACCGGCGCGTCGTCGTCAAGCGCGACGATCTCGGAGAAGACCTGTGCGGTCGCGGTGTCGTCGATCCAGAACCGCGGGCGCTGGATGTCCGACGCGGCGCGCCAGGCCCAGCCGGCGGCCGTCCACCAGCGCGGGTCCTGGTAGCCGCCGTCGGCGACGAAGTCCCGCCACTCGCGGTTGACCACCGGCGCGCGGCGGATGGCGAACGCGTCGAGCGGGCGCTCGTGCGCGGGCCGCTCGTTGTCGTAGCTGAAGCCCTCGGTCGCGCCGATCGGGTACTGGCCGGCGGGCAGCGCGATCGTGCGGGGCCCCGGTGCGACCGGCTGCAGCGCCGGCCCCCTCCCCAGGCCCGCGAGCTGCAGGCACTGGAGCATCGTCTCCTGGTGCTGTTCCTCGTGCTCGGCGATGAGCCCGAAGACGAACGGGTCGCCGTCGCGGACGGCGTCGAGCGCCCGGTCGAGCATCGCGTCGAGGTAGGCCCGCGCGGCGGCCGGGCGGAGCATCGGCAGCGTCCCCCGGTCCGCGCGAGGGGTCTCGGCAGCGTCGTACACGCCGAACAGCTCGGGCTTGAGCGGTGGAGGTGCACCGGGCTGGCGCGACAGCCACAGATCGGCGAACGCCGCGATGTGGCCGAGATCCCAGACCAGCGGGCTCATGAGCCGGCTGTGCACGCGTTCCAGCGCCGCGTCGTCGAGGTCCGCGACCAGCTCGAGCGTGCGCGCGCGGGCGGTGATCAGGCGGACGGCCAGCGCGTCGGTCGCGCGCGGGGCGGTGAGGGTCTGCATGCGGTCTCCCGTCTCGGGGGCAACGGTGGGCGTTACGCGTGGTCGTGACCGTATGCCCGCTTCCGGCCACGGGGTGACCTCAATCACGAGGTCTTCACACACCCGCCCCCGGGGGTGTGACCACGTTGCGAGCCACCAGCTGGGGAACTGGTCACACCCCCGAGCGGGCGAGGCTCGCGCACAGCGACGCGACGAACTGCGCGCGATCTAGGCGCAACTGGCGTGCCGTCACGCGCAGCGTCGCCCACCCCGCGGCGTAGAGGTCGGCGTCCCGCGCGCGGTCGCTATCCATTGCGAGCGCACGTTCGTGCGCGCTGCGGCTGTCCGCCTCGAGGATCACGCGCTGCTCGGGCCAGGCGAAGTCCGCGCGGTACCGGCGCCGGCTGTGGCCTCCCACCCGGTACTGGCAGATCGGCGGCGGGATCGCGAGTGCGTCCAACAGCGCCAGCACCTGGTCCTCGAGCGGACTCTCCGTGCGCCGCCGACCAGCGGTCACCGGATCGATGGCGCGCAGGTTGCGCCCGCCCCGGTGCCCTGGATAGCGCGCGATGAGCGGACCGAGGTCGTCACCGATCAGTCGCCGGTAGCCGGCGTTGCCCACGAGTTTCTCGAGCGGACGCCCACGCAGGTCGACGGCGAGGTCGAGCAGGACGCGGATGGGCTCCGTGACCGGAAACCCGCCGACCCAACGCAGTGGCAGTTCGCTGCGCGTGCGATGGACGCGGACGATGCCCTCACGGGACCGCGACCTCCCCGCCGTCGTCACCGCATGCTCGTTCCCCGGTCGCTCACCGATCGCGTAGAGCTCGGCCGCAGACCAATGGCTCAGGCAGCGCCAACCCGCGACCGTGAGGAGCGCCGCGGCTCGCCACCCGTCGGCCGAGACATCCGGTGCGAGGGAGTACACGGCGCGTGGCACGACCTCGAAGAGCGCCTCCCGCTCCACGCGGGCACGGACGCCCGGCTGCTGAAGCCCGGCCTCGTGCAACTGCGCCGCGCTGATCATGTTCTTCTGCGCACGACACCGTGCGGCGATCCGGGCCTGGGTGTGACCAGTTCGCGAGCTGGTGGATGGGAACGTAGTCACACCCCCGAGCCTTGCCGCGCAACCCGCGCCACGGGTGCGGAGCACAGCACCAACATTGCGCGGAGAATGCGGGGCATGCGCACCAAGACCGCCTTCCTCGCCGGCGCCGCCACCGCCTACGCCGCGCGCGCAGCCCTCATCCGTGGCCTGCACGCGAAGTTCGCCGCCGACGTCACGAAGCTCAACGCCGGCGACTACACGTCGCTGCTCGACGCGTTCGCCGAGGACGCCACGCTCGTGTTCACGGAGAACGACACCCGCTGGTCGGGCACCTACCAGGGCAAGGCCGAGATCGAGCGCTTCCTGCAGAACTTCACCGCCGCCCGGCTGCAGGGCAAGATCGAAGAGGTCTTCGCCGGCGGGCCGCCCTGGCGGATGACGTTGCTCGCCCGCTTCGACGACCACGCCGACGCGCCCGGCGGCGAGCGGATCTACGAGAACCGCACCGTCCTGGTGATCCGCACGCGCTGGGGCAAGATCGTCCATCAGGAGGACTTCTACGTCGACACGGTCCGCATGGAGGCGTTCGACCGCAAGCTCACCGAACTGGGCGTCGTCGCGGCGTAGCCACAGCCCGGGCCCGCCCGGGCCGCTCCCGCGAGCAGAGTCAGCACGGCGAGCCCCGCGGCCCTCCGCCACATCCTGAGGAGAGGGAACGAGAAGCGGCGGCAAAGGCCAGGTGACTGTTCGTGCTCTTTCGACGGGGCGGCCCGGTGGGCACCAGGTCTCCGGCCTTCAGGCGTGCATCGGCGATGAACATCGTTCGGGCGTCAGCCCGACGGTCTGATCTCCCGCATCCGCCGCGCGACGAGCTCCTCGACGATCCCTTCGGGCAGCGGTTGCGCGGGCGAGAAGCGGATGGTGCCCTTCGACAGGCTGAAACCGTCGAGCTGGTCACGGACCCCATCGATGACCGGCGGACTGAACGGATGCACGCTGAGGTGGGTCTTGCTCGCACTGAGACCGAGCAGCGGCTTGCCCGCCCAGCGGAACGCCGGGATGCCATAGCTCTCGCCCTCCTCGGCGTCCGGAGCGGCTGCGACCACCCGCGCGCGGACTCCAGCGAGGGCATCGCGCTCGGCGTCAGGCAACGCGGCGAGGTAGTCGTCGATCGCGCTCATGCCTGCATGGTCGCCGATGGCCACCGGGTACGGTCCGGGCATGCCATCCCGCCTCGCCGTCATCGGCGGCAACCCCGCCGGCATGAGCGGCGCGTCAGTCGCCAAGCGCCGCGACCCGGACCTGGAGATCGTCGCCTTCGAGCGCGGGCCGTACACGTCGTACGCCGCCTGCGGGATCCCGTACCTCATCGGCGGGCACATCAAGGAGGTCGACGACCTGATCGCGCGCTCGCCCAACGAGCACCGCCGCAACGGGATCGACCTCCGGACGCGCACCGAGGTCGTCTCGATCGACCTCGCCGCCCGCACGCTCACAGCGCGCGACGAGCAGACCCGCGAGGAGTCGACCGAGTCCTTCGACCAGCTCCTGATCGCCACCGGCGCACGAGCGACCACGCCGCCGATCCCGGGGGCCGAGGCCACCGAGCCGGCCCACACGCTCGACGCCGCCGAGCAGCTGCGCGCCGAGGTCCGCCGCCGCGGGACGCACGCCGTCGTTATCGGAGCCGGCTACATCGGGCTGGAGATGGCCGAGAACCTCGTCGCGCGCGGGATGCAGGTGACGATGGTCGACCGCGCGCCGCAGGTCATGGGCACGCTCGACGCCGACATCGCCGAGCACGTGCAGGACGCCGCCGAGGGCCATGGCGTGAAGGTCCTGCTGAACGTCGACATCACCGAGGTCGTCCGCGACGACGCCGGCCGACCGACGCTCGTCCGCACGAGCGAGGGCGACCTGCAGGCCGATCACGTCGTCGTCGGGACCGGCGCGAAACCCGACGTGGAGCTCGCCGCCGCCGCGGGCCTGACCGTGGGCGAGCAGACGGGCGCCCTCGTCGTCGACGACCACCTGCGGGCGCCCGGCCACGACGGCGTCTTCGCCGCGGGCGACTGCGTCGAGAGCCACCACCGCATCCTCGACGCGCCGGTGAACATCCAGCTCGGCACGCACGCCAACCAGCAGGGCCGCGTCGCGGGACTGAATGCCGCCGGCGGCGATGTGCGGTTCCCCGGCGTGCTCGGCACCGCGATCAGCCGCATCTGCCGCTACGAGGTCGCCCGCACCGGGCTGACCGAGCGCGAGGCGGCCGACGCGGGCATCGACGCCGTCGCCGTGACCACGAAGGCCCGCACGCGCGCGGAGTACTACCCGGGCGCGGGCCCGATCTGGGTCAAGCTCGTCGCCGAGCGCGGCGGTGGGCGGCTGCTCGGCGGCCAGATCGTCGGCACGGAGACGGCGGGCAAGCGCATCGACACGATCGCCACCGCGCTGTGGACGGGCATGACCGCGGACGATCTGCAGTTCGTCGACCTCGCGTACGCGCCGCCGGTGAGCCCGGTGCGCGACCCGGTGCTGGTCGCCGCCCGCGCACTCGCCGGCCGATGACCTGAAACCCGGCGCGCAGGCGATGGTGCGATTGGTACTATCGCGCCCTGTCTCTGGGAAGGGACCCGCCAATGCCGCGCCTGCTCACCATCGTCGTCCTCGCCGCGATCGCCTTCGCGATCCCCGCCACCGCCGTCGCGAAGACGACGACGAAGACCTTCCGCCACGGGCCGATCACGGTCGCCGGGTACGAGGTCAAGCAGACCGATGTCGACTTCGAGGCGCCCGAGCCCAAGATCGACGGCTACGTCACCCACATGGAGGTCGACATCGTCGACGCCAAGGGCAAGCACGTGCCGATCGACCGGCTGATGCTCCACCACATCGTCTTCCACAACTTCGGCCCGAAGCTGGGCAGCAAGCGCGACCAGGCGTGCGACCGCCTGACGATGCTCGACTCCAAGACCGTCATCCCGTTCGTCTCCGAGCGCTTCTACGCGGCCGGGGAGGAACGCCAGGAGATGGTGCTGCCGCCCGGCTACGGCTACAAGACGGGCAAGGGCGACGACTGGATGATGGCCTGGATGCTCATGAACCACCGGGCCGAGACCGACTCCGCGTACATCCAGTACAAGGTCACGATGACCGACGATCCGAACACGATCCCGGTCACCCCGCACTGGGCCGACGTGGCGAACTGCCGCAGCGATCCGCAGTTCAGCGTCCCCGGTGGCGGCGGCCCCGGGTCGACCCACACCGAGGCCGAGACGTGGACGGCCAAGCAGGACATGCGCATCGTC
>SYBY01000207.1 GCA_005788585.1 Actinomycetota bacterium
CCCCAGTCGCGCTGGCGTGACAGCAGCCAGTCGCGCAGCCGGTAGTTGATCGACTGATGGCCCTTGCCCTCGCGGTCCAGCCACGCGGTGATCTTCTCCAGCGCGTCGCGGTTGTGCAGCCCGTCGAAGTCCGGGTGCGAATGCACGAGCGGGCCGTCGCCGGCCCACGGCAGGTCCTCCCCGCCCCCGATCACGCGCTTGACCGGCAGGTGGTAGGCCTGCGCGAAGGCGAAGTCCCGCTCGTCGTGGCCGGGGACCGCCATGATCGCGCCGGTGCCGTACTCCATGAGGACGTAGTCGGCGACGTACATCGGCAGCTTCGCGCCGTTGACCGGGTTGACGACGTGCCGGCCGAGGAACACGCCGGTCTTCGGCTTCTCGACGTCCCCGCGGTCCTCCTTGTCGGCGGTCAGCGCGTGGTTGATGTAGTCGCGCACGGCCTGCTCGTGCTCGGTGCCGGCGGCGAGCTTGAGCACGTCGGGATGCTCCGGCGCCATGACGAAGAACGTCGCACCGAAGAGCGTGTCCGGGCGGGTGGTGAAGACCTCGTAGTCGGTGTCGAGCTCCTCGCAGCGGAACGTGACCTGCGCGCCCTCCGAGCGGCCGCTCCAGTTGCGCTGCATGGTCTTGACGTGCTCGGGCCACTCGATGCCGTTGAGGTCCTCGAGCAGCTGATCGGCGTAGTCGGTGATGCGGAAGAACCACTGCTCGAGCTGGCGGACCTCGACCTCGGTGCCGCACCGCTCGCAGCGCCCGTCGACGACCTGCTCGTTCGCCAGCACCGTCGCGTCCGTCGGACACCAGTTGACCGCCGCGTCCTTGCGGTAGGCCAGGCCCTTCTCGAAGAAGCGCAGGAAGATCCACTGGGTCCAGCGGTAGTACTCGGGCTCGCAGGTGGCGAACTCGCGGGTCCAGTCGATCGAGACGCCCCACGAGCGGAACTGCTCCTGGAAGCTCGCGATGGCGGCGTTCGTCGAGTCGCGCGGATGCTGGCCGGTCTTGATCGCGTGGTTCTCGGCGGGCAGGCCGAACGCGTCGTAGCCCATCGGGTGCAGCACGCGGCGCCCGGAGCGCCGGTTGAAGTGCGCGACCGCGTCCCCGACGGAGTAGACCTTCAGGTGGCCGATGTGCGGCTCGCCGGACGGGTACGGCAGCATCTCCAGGACGTAGACGTCGTCCTCGGAGACCTCGTCGTTGGTGACCTCCCACGTGCGCTCGTCCTCCCACACGCGCTGCCAGCGAGGTTCGATCTGTGCGGGGTCGTAGACGTGGTCGGCCATGGCGCCGGAGAGGATACGACCGCGCCCCGTTCGAACCCTCCGCCGTGGCCCTTACGATGCAGCGTTCGGTGCAGAGCTGTCGCAATTTCTCCTGCTCCGACTAGGATTCCGCCATGGCAACCACGAATGGTGGAGATTGGCTCGCGGCCTCAGACCAGGTCGAGCGCGTCGTCAGCGCCGCCGAACAGGCCGCTGCCGAGCTGCGCACACAGGCCGAGCGCCGCGCCGCTGACCGCATCGCAGAAGCCGATCGCGCCGCCGCGATGCGCATCGAGGCGGCCGAACGTGAGGCGGGCGAACTGCTGAACGCCGCGCGGGCCGAAGCCGCATCCACACAGGCGTCCGCGCGCGACGAGGCCGCGCGCATCCGGGAGAAGGTCGTCGGCGAGCAGCGCTCCGCTGACGAGCAGGCACGGGCCATGGTCGGTGACGCGCGCGAGCGCGCCCAGCAGCTGCTGGCAGACGCCGAGCGGCGCGCCGACGAGCTCACGGCCGAGGCCGAGCAGCGGGCGCGCGAGGCGTCCGGAGCCCTGGCCCTCGCCCAGAGCGAGGCGAGCGATCGCACCCGCGAGATCGTCGCCGCGGCCGAGCAGCAGGCCCGCGAGATCCTCAACGACGCCCAGCAGCGCGCCGACGAGCGCATGCGCGAGTCCTACGCGGCGGCCCAGCAGCGCGGCGAGCAGCTGCTCGCCGAGGCGCGCCAGCGGTCGGCCGAGCTGCGCGCCGAGGCGGACATGCTCCGTGCCCAGGCGCAGAAGCGCATCGACGACGCGCGCACGGACGCCGAGCGCGAGGCCGACCAGATCCTCAGCGCCGCGACCTCGAAGGCCGAGGAGCTCCAGCTTGAGGCGCAGCTCCAGCGCTCCGAGGCGCAGCGGATGATCGATGGCGCCACCGAGGAGGCCCGCAAGCAGGCCGACGAGCTCCTCGAGGAGGCCCGCTCCCGCGCCACCGCGCTGCAGGCCCAAGCCGAAGCCGTCCAGCGCGAGGCCGACGAGCGCGCGCGGTCCGTGCGCGGGTCGGTCGACGACGAAGCCGAGCGCGTGCGCGCCGAGGCCGACGAGTTCGCCCAGCGCCTGCGGACCGACGCGGAAGCCGCCGCCGAGCAGGCCCGCAAGGACGCCGACGAGCACGCCCAGCGCGTGCGGCAGGCCGCCAAGCACCAGGCCGACGAGCTGCTCGACGCCGCCCGCAACCGCGCGCAGGAGATCCGCGCGCAGGCCGAGGCCGAGGCGGAAGCCGCCCGCGGGGAGGCGACCACCGAGGTGGGTCAGACGCGTGAGCAGACCGAGAAGGAGCTGCGCGAGCTGCGCGACGAGGCCCGCAAGGAGGCGCGCGCCATCCTCGAGGAGGCCAAGGCCGAGGCGCGGCAGATCACCGGCGATGCGCAAATGACCGCGCGGGACGTGGTGCGCGACGGCTCGCTGCTGGCCGACCACATCCAGCAGCTCTCCCGCTCGCTGGACGTCAACGCCCAGAAGCTGCTGCGGGACATCCAGGTCGCCCACCAGGCGCTCCAGGGCCAGCTCGAGCGTGGTGCCGGCGTCGAGGCCGAGAGCCGGCCCCGGCCGCTGCGCGCGGCCCGGTCGAGCGATGTGCGCGTGCCGCGGCGGCCCACGCGCGGCGGCGGTGGTGATGCCGCGTCGGGTGAAGTACTCCCGCCTGCGGGCGGGACCTCCCGGGGCGGCGACGACCTCGATGTGCCGGAGTTCATGCCCAAGCGGTGACGTCCGGTCGTGATGCGAACATGTGTTCGTGTCTACTGCCGGGATGAGCACCAACCAGAAGGGCGCGATCGCCGAGGCGGCGATCGAACTCGCGGCTGTGCGACTCGAGATCCCGGTGCTCCATCCGCGACAGGAGGGGTTGCGCTACGACCTCGCGCTCGAACTCGGCCACCGCCTCCTGCGCGTGCAATGCAAGTGGGCCACCCGCATCGGTGACGTCGTCCGTGTCAACACCCGCACAAGCCGGCTGACGAACGCCGGCCACGTTCGAACCACCTACACACGCGCGGAGATCGACGCCGTGGCGGCATACTGCGCAGACCTCGACGAGTGCTACCTGCTGCCCATTCTCGACATCGAAGGGCAGTCCATGGTGCACCTGCGATTGCACCCTGCGCGGAACAACCAGACCGCGGGTGTTAAGATGGCGGAGCAGTACCGGTTTGGGGCTAGAGCTCAGCTGGGAGAGCGCGTCGCTGGCAGCGACGAGGTCGTCGGTTCGAGCCCGACTAGCTCCACTACAGAACAGGCCGTCCATCAGGGCGGCCTGTTCTCGTTCCGGGACAGCGCATGACCACCCCCCACGTCCTCACCGTCAACGTCGGCCTGCCCAAGCAGATCGGCGTGCGCCGAGGGCGCCCCGTCATGAGCGCCATCGACAAGCGCCCGGTACCCGGGCCGCACATCGTCGAGGGCGTCAACATCACCGGCGACGAGCAGGCCGACCTCCGCGTCCACGGCGGCCCCGACAAGGCCGTCTACGCCTACGCCGCCGAGGACACGTCCTGGTGGAACGGCGAACTCGGACGAGACGACCTCGGTCCCGGCTCGTTCGGCGAGAACCTCACCACCAGCGGCGTCGACTGCACGAACGCCGTCATCGGCGAGCGCTGGCGCGTCGGCACGGTCCTCTTCGAGGTCTGCCAGCCCCGCCAGCCGTGCTTCAAGCTCGGCCTGCACCTCGACGACCCGAAGATCCTCAAGCGCTTCGCCCAGGCATCACGGCCCGGCGCGTACCTGCGGATCCTCGAGCCGGGCACGCTCGAAGCAGGCGACGCCGTCGAGATCGTCGACGCCCCCGATCACGGCGTCACCATCCGGCTCGTCGCAGACGCGATCCTGCTCGATCACGACCTCGCCGGCCAAGCGGCGCAGGCCTCGCAGCTCCCCGGGCCACTGCGCGAGTGGCTCGCCGAGCGCGCCGCCGGCTGACCGGCTCAGCGCAGCCCGACGTCCCCGCGCGTGATCCGGAAGCCCTGGAAGCGGCGCTCGGTCATCTTGCCGTAGAACTCGTCGGCGACCGAGATCAGGTCCACCCGGGTCACGCCGGTGCGATCGAGCGCCGCCGTGATGAGCTGGCGACCCAGGCCCTGACCGCGGTGGCTCGCCCCCACCGTGATCGCCGAGACGTGCGCCTGGATCTCGCCGTCGCTCTGCATCCAGATGACGCCGACCACGTCGTCGTCAGGGCCGTCGACCGCCACGAGCGTCGTGCACCCGGGGGCGACGAGCGCGCGCCCGGTGCGCGCCCGGTCCTCGATGAGCGTCAGCCACCGCTCGGCGGCAAACAGCGCGAGGACCCCGTCGAGGTGCTCGGCCGCGTACGGCTCGATCCGGGCGGCCATGCGGCTGCCTCAGTCGCCGACCGAGCGCTTCGGCACCTCGCCCCAGAGCTGCTCGAGGCGGTAGTACTCGCGGGCGTCCGGCGTGAAGATGTGCACCACGACGTCGAGGTAGTCCATGAGGGCCCACTTCGACTCGGTCAGGCCCTCGACCCGGCGCGGCAGCACGCCGTGGTCGTCCTTCATCCCGCGGTGGATGCGGTCGTGGATCGCCTTGACCTGCCGCTCGGTGTTGCCGGTCGCG
>SYBY01000208.1 GCA_005788585.1 Actinomycetota bacterium
CGTGCAGGAGCCGGAGCACCGGGTCCGTAGTCTCCTTCGGATGCGCCAGGAGCCCAAGCCCCCGCGCGTGGACGATCAGGACGCCGAGCCCGAGTACCGCGTCTATCGGTCCCGGCCGAAGCTGCTCATGCGAACCGGCGGCGACGAGCTGCGCCGTCTGCGCGACCGCGCGCCCAAGCGCAGCACAGGCGGGGGCAGCGGTGGCGGTGGCGGCGGTCGACGGCGCCTGCGCCGCGGCCGGGGCGGCGACGGGCCCACGAAGCCCCGGCGCGGCCTGTCCATGGGGCGCGTGGTCAAGTGGTTCGCCCTCGCGCTCGTGGCCTGGGTCGGGATCTCGCTCGTCGCCTTCCTCATCAGCGCCCAGATCGAGCAGGGCAAGGTCGACGACGACGTCGGCGCGCTGCTCGGCGGCGCCGGGTACCCGCTGTGGTCGCCGAACAACGTCCTCGTGCTCGGCTCGGACCAGCGCAGCGCCTCCACGGCCGAACCCGGCAGCACGACGAGCGGGCCCAGCCGCGCGGACTCGATCATGCTCCTGCGCGTCGGGGGCGGCAACAACCAGCGCCTGTCCATCGCCCGGGACACCCTGGTCGACATCCCCGGCAGCGGCGTGCAGAAGATCAATGCCGCGTACGCGATCGGCGGCGCGGCGCTGACGATCCAGACGGTCGAGCAGTACACCGGCATCGACGTCAACCACCTCATCGAGGTCAGCTTCGAGGACTTCCCCAAGCTCATCGACGCGATGGGCGGCATCAACTACACGGGCTCGTGCGTCATCGGGCGCATCAACGGCGGGGCGGCAAACGGCGGCGTGACCGTGCGCGTCCCCGCCGGCAAGAAGACCCACCTCGACGGCGAGAAGGCGCTCGCGCTCGCACGCACCCGGAAGAACGCGTGCAACCCCAACGAGAACGACCTGAGCCGCGCGCGCCGCCAGCAGAAGATCATCTCGTCCATGAAGAGCCGCGCCCTGTCGCCCGCCGGGTTCGTCCGAATGCCGATGATCTCCTGGCAGATGCCGGAGACGTTCCGCAGCGACATGAGCGGCCCGACGATGCTCGGCCTGTTCGCGGCCATGTCCATCGGCTCACCGGACACGCGCGTGCTCGGCACCCCGAGCGGCGTCGTCCCGCCCGAGCTCAAGCAGCGCCGCGTGGAGCAGTTCCTCAATGGCTGAGCACGCGCGCTGCTACGTCGCCAGCCCGCTCGGCTTCACCGAGGCGGGCCGTCACTACTACGCCGAGGTCTACCTGCCGGCGCTGGCGGGGGTCGTCGAGGTCGTCGACCCGTGGTCGCTGACCCAGCCGTGGGAGATCGAGCAGGCGATCGCCGCCGGGCGCGAGCGCGACATCGCCCTGGAGATCGGCCGGCGCAACACCGAGGCGATCCGCTCCTGCACGCTGCTCGCGGCCAACCTCGACGGCCAGGAGGCCGATGCCGGCACCGTCGCGGAGATCGGCTACGCCGCGGCGCTCGGCCTGACGTGCTTCGGGCTGCGGACCGACCTGCGCCAGAGCGGCGAGATGGGGGTCGCGGTGAACCTCCAGGTCGAGGCGTTCATCCTCGAGTCCGGGGGTCGCATCGTCGGGTCCCTCGACGAGCTGGTCCGCGCGCTGGCGGGCACCGGTGCCTGAGGTCCGCCGCGCGTCGATCCTGCGTGCGCCGGCCGACGCGGTGTGGGCGCGGGTGACGACCTTCGCGGGGATCAACGACGAGCTGCGCCCGCTCATGCGGATGACCGCGCCGCGCGAGGTGCGCGAGGGCGGCCTGCCGGCCGTCACGCTCGGCGAGCGCGTGTGCCGCAGCTGGATCCTCGCGGGCGGGGTGCTGCCCGTGGAGTACGACGACCTGGTCCTGGTCGAGCTCGAGCAGGGGCGGTTCCTGGAGCGCTCGACCATGCTCACGCAGGCGGCCTGGGAGCACGAGCGCACCGTGGCGCCGCACCCCGACGGGTCACTCGTCACCGACCGGGTGACCTTCACGCCGCGGCGCGGCGTTCCCGCCGCCCTGAGTACGCAGATGGTCGCGTTCACGTTCGCTCACAGGCACCGCCGGCTGCAGCGCCGGTTCTCCGGTCGACCCGCCGATTGACTTTCGTAGGCGTTTCGATATATGGTCTTCGTAGGCGTTTCGTAACGCCGCGTTCGAAGACATGATCTCCAAGACCTCCGCCTCCACCGCCGACTTCCTGCTCGACCTCCTCGAGGTCGGGAGCCTCGGCCCCATGACGCTCGAGCAGGCCGGCCGCGGTAAGCGCGTGCGCCTGGCGCTGGCGACCCTCGAGACCGAGGGCCTGCTGAGCTCGGCGCCCGAGGACGGCGTCCTGGTCTACCGCACCACCCCCGCGGGGATCACCGCCCTCGAACGCCGCGGGCGGGTCCCCGGTCGCGGCACGATCCTCTTCACCGACATCGTGGGGTCGACCGAGTTGATCTCGGCGCACGGCGAGGACGGCGCGCACGACATGCGCCGCCGCCACTTCGAGCTCCTCGGCGCCGCCATCGCCGCCCACCGCGGCCACGAGGTCAAGCGCCTGGGCGACGGGGTCATGGCCGTCTTCGCCGACCCGGCCGCCGCCACCGCCTGCGCCGCCGAGATGCAGCGCGCCGTCGCCGCCGACGCCGACCGGCTCGGCCTGCGGATCGGCGTCCACACCGGGGAGCTCCTGCGCGACGGCGACGACTACTACGGCACGACGGTCATCGTCGCGGCGCGGTTGTGCGACCGCGCCGAGGCCGGCGAGACCATCGTCTCCGAGGCGGCGCACACGCGCACTGACGACGCCGCCCCGCTCCGCGCCCTGGGCCCGCTCGACCTCGATGGCCTGTCCGAGCCCGTCACGGCGTACGCGGCGGTGTCCTAGATGCCGCCCCGGTTCTTCCGCCACGGCGAGCTGCCGCTCGTCCTGCTCGCGCTCCTCTCCGAGTCCCCGCGCCACGGCTACGACCTCATGGCCGAGCTCAAGCGGCTGTTCGGCCCCCGGTACCGCCCGTCACCCGGCAGCATCTACCCCGCGATCGAGGCGCTGCAGGCCGAGGGCCTCATCGAGGGGCGGCCGGTCGCGGGGAAGGTCGTCTACGCGACGACGCCCGCGGGCGAGCAGGCGCTGCGCGACCGTGCCGAGATGCTCGCAGCGCTGGAGCTGCGCGTCGGCGTCCGGCTCGGCGCGGGCAGCGGCGACTCGCTCGAGACCTTGCTGACGCGCTTCAAGGCGCGCCTGTCCCCGCTGTCGGGCCACGTCGATCCGGGTGACGCCGCGGCGGTCCTGAACCGCGCCGCGGATGCGATCGAGCTCCTGGCGAGCACCAGCACCATCAAGCAGAGGAGGCACCATGCAGGATGACCCGTTCGCCCGCGCCGTCGAGCGCGCGCAGGCCACCGAGCAGGCGCAGGCGGACGCGGTCCGGCGACGCCGTCAGCAACAGTGGTCGTCGGGGAACCGCACCGCGTTCCGCACCCACGCCACGGTCTTCGTGGCGGTGAACCTGCTGCTGTTCATGATCTGGCTGACGACATGGCAGCTCGCCGGTGGCACGGACTACCCGTGGTTCCTCTGGCCGCTCCTGGGCTGGGGCGTCGGCCTGGCCGCGCACTACGCCGCCGTGCGCAACCACCTGACAGGTCGCCCGCCGAAGGCGACCGCGCAGCAGCCATCGGCCCCGTCGAAGGCCGACGAGCTGGCACGCCTCGCCGACCTGCACCGCGCGGGGTCACTGAGCGACGAGGAGTTCACCGCCGCGAAGGCGGAGCTCCTCGGGACGCCCTGACGCTACGCGTCGCTGCTGCTCGACGATGAACCCTTGGCGTCGCCGGACGACGCCGAGGAG
>SYBY01000209.1 GCA_005788585.1 Actinomycetota bacterium
CCGCGGGGCTGCGCGCGCGTCTCCCTGCGCCACCCAGCCGCGCGCCCGCGCCGCCAGGACGCAGCACAGCGCCAGGATGCCGATCTCCAGCGCGCCCTCCAGCGCCCGGCTGCTCAGCCCGCCCTCGGCCGCGCGCACGCCGTCGAGCGCGCTGGCCATGAGGCTGGGCGGGATGCCGAGGACGACCATCGCCAGGGCTGCGCGGATCACCGCGCCGCCCGGTGCCAGCAGTGCGGCCGCGGCGAGCCCGACGAGCGCCGCCACGAGTCCGCCGCGCGAGAAGCTCAGCCACAGCCCGAGGGCCAGCGCTGGGCCGGCTGCGAGGGCGGCACCCCGCACCAGCGCGCGTCGCGTCGGGTCGCCGGCGAGTGCGGCGCACGCGGTGAGGCCCATGGCGGCCAGCAGGCCCATGGCGTTCCAGTACGTCAGCGGCTGCTCGAGCCGGCCGGCCGAGCTCGCCGTCTGCGTCACGTCGATCAGCCACGGCGCCAGGCGCCCCGCCAGCCCGTAGCCGACCACGACCGCCGCGCCCGCGGCGAGCGCGGGCAGCACCCAGCGACGCGCGGACCCGCCCAGCGCGGCGACCGCGAGGATGAGGACGCCGAGGTACAGCAGACCGCGCTGCACGTCGTCGACGGCGTTCTCCGCGACCGGGGCCCAGTCCAGCGAGAGGCCGATCCAGCCCACGAGCGCGGCGAGCGCCCCGATCGCCGCCCGTCCGGAGGCCGAGGCGGGCCACGGCCTGGTGCCGAGCACCGCGACGAGCGCCACGGTCGACCAGACGACCACCGCGGCGATGAGCCGCGACGTGTCGAAGAAGCCGCCACTGGCGAACGCGAGCACGGGCGCGCAGCCCAGCACGACCACGGCGCCGACGAGATCGATCGCCTCCGCGCGGGGCGGCGCCGGGCGACGCGCCCACGCGATGCCGATCCTCCGCCCCCAGCCGATCGCCGGGCGCTCGACCAGCGACCAGGAGGCCCAGCCCAGCGCGACCGACACGGCGACCGCGACGACGACGAACCCCGCGGTGCCGATCGTCCCCTGCACGTCCCAGCGGTCGAGCTGGATCATCACCGCGAGGTGCCAGAGATAGAGGCCGTACGAGCGGGCGCCGAGCCAGCGCATCGGTGCCGACGACCACAGCGCGGGCGCGGCGCGCAACGCGACGGGCGCGACGAGCGCGACCGCGATCGCCGTCTTGACGACGTGGTCGACGAGATTGCGGACCATGACGCCGCCGCCGGGGTCCAGTGCGCCGAAGAGCAGGAACGCCAGCGCCGCTGCACCGGTGAGCACCGCGCCCGTCGAGGCGCGCAGCCGGACTCCGCGCGCGGCGGCGACGGCGAGCAGCATGCCGAGCGCGAACTGATCGGCCCACGCCGGTGGCCAGACGAGCACGGTGAGATCGACGTCGCCCGCGGCGACCATCCGCCCCACCACGACCTTCCAGGCCAGGCTCAGAACGATGACGGCCACCAGCCCGGCGACCTCACCACGGCGGTTGAGCAGCCCGGCGATCGCGCCCACCCACAGCGCGAGGAACGCGTAGAGGACGACCTCGACGTCGAGGGTCCACGCCTGGCCGATGCCGCCGGTGAACGTCGCGGGCGAGTAGATCTGCAGGAACAGCCCGTACCGGACGAGCCCCTCCAGCGTGAAGACGCCCGACAGCCCGAGGACCAGCGCGACGATCGGCAGCGCCACCCAGTACGCCGGCCCGATGCGCGCCGTGCGGCGCGCGGCGTAGTCGCGCAGGGACGGTCGCGGGCGCCCCTGGGCCCTCGCCATCGCGAACGGCAGGTAGAGCAGCGCGCCGGAGATCACGAAGAAGATCGAGACCCCGATGTTCAGCCGCTCGATCCAGGCGCGGCCGGCGACGTCGAACGCGGCGAGGACGAACGCCAGGTGGTAGACGACGATGACGCCCGCGGCGAGGGCGCGCAGGCCGTCGAACCCGTGCAGGTGCGGCCGGTCGGGCGCTGGCGGTGCGGCGGCCATCAGTCGCGCACCCGGTAGACGGTCGCGCAGCCGAACCGGCGCGGCGGGTCGGTGAAGGCCTGCACCGACGCGGAGATGTCCGGGCGGTCGTGGCAGTCGACGTAGATGAACCGGGCGCCGCTGCCGCGCACCACCCGCTCGGCCTCGGCGGCCGACAGCTCGCCGGCGAACAGGGCCTGCGTCTGGCGTCGCCGCCGGTCGTAGTCCGGCGTCCATGACCCCGCGCCGATGTACGTCTCGCGCCCGGTGTAGGCCGGGACGACCGGGCCGAGGTACACGCCGGTGATGACTCCGCCGGGCTCCGGCTCCTCGTCGAGCCAGCGCAGCGCGTCGTGCTCTCCGTTCTCGAGGAAGAACGGCTGGAAGCCGCGGTTGATCGCGTCGCGCAGCTCGGTGACGCGGTAGACCGTCCCGGGGACGACGAGCAGCACGAGCGCCGCGACGACCCAGCCGCGGACGCCCGGTGACCACAGCGCCCGGTGGCCGAGCCTGGCCCGCACCCCCGCGACGGCGAGGATGGCCAGCGGCAGGCCCATGCCCTGGAAGGCGTGGAACGGGAACGTGCCGAACGGCAGCAGGTAGACGAGCAGCGCGGCGGGGACCCAGGCGCGCAGCGCGACGTCGCCGAAGGCCGGCGCGGGAAGCCGGACGGCCAGCAGTGCCGGCAGGCCCAGCGGCAGGAGGCCCAGGACGATGACGTGCAGGTCCCAGCGCGGCAGCGCGTTGACCTGACCGGCCAGCTCCCAGGACGGGTCGGTCAGCGAGAGGATCAGGTAGTAGACGAGCGGCGCGGCGATGGCCAGCAGCGGCCCGGTGACCTCGGCCGCCGCGGGGATGAGCCGCCGGTCGCCGCGGACCACCGACCACAGCTCGGCGGCGACCAGGACGAAGGCGACCGTCACGCCCTGCCACGGCTGCAGCCACGCACAGAGCAGCCCGAGGCCGGCCGCCGCGGCGAGCATGCTGCGGGGACCGCCGTCGCGCCCCCGCTCGTAGGCCAGGATCGCGAGCGGCATGAGCCCCACGGCCAGCGCGGTGAACTGGTAGCCCCACAGCCACGTGCCCGCCCACAGCTCCCCGGTGATGAAGTCGATGCTCAGGCTGAACGACGCCCCGCCGATCTCGCTCCAGCCGATGAACGCCGCGACGGGCGACGCGCAGAAGAGCCCGAGGACCAGCGCGAGGCGCCGGTCGTCGCGCCGCGGCAGGAAGCGCAGCGCGAGCGCCCACATCCCGGCGAACAGGACGAGCGCCGCGATCGGCTTCCACACGCTGTAGGCGACGATCAGGCCCGCGCCGAGCTGGTGCAGCAGCCCGCTGAGCACCAGGCCCGGGTGCACGAACGAGTTCGGGCCGTCCTCGAGGTCGTACAGGTTGGCGATGCCGATGCTCTCCCCCGCCTGGCGCAGCCAGTTGAGGTACTGCATCGGGTCGGCGACGAGGTAGCCGTCCCCGCCGGTGACGGTGCCGCCCTGCAGCAGCGTCCGCAGCACGAGCGCGCCGAGCGCGAAGAACGCGAGGGCGACGAGCGCGAGCAGCGTCGCCCAGTCGAACCGGTCCAGCCGGACCCGTCTCACCGTCCGGCCGGGCGGGGGACGTCCGTGCGCGGGCCGGCGGCGCGGCGCTCGGCCGCGATCGCGCGCACGGTGGCCCGTGCACGGCGCAGCTCCTGCAGCACCGGGATGAGCACCTTGCGCATGTGCAGGCGCGACCCGCTGCGATCGCTCCAGGTGATGCCGCGCTCGGTGATCCGGAAGCCGAGTGCCCGGGCGATCGCCAGCGCCTCGGCGTCGAACACCCAGCCGGGCAGCTCGACCCGCGCGAAGGTGGCATCGGCCGCCTCGCCGCGCCAGAGCTTGAAGCCGCAGAACAGGTCGTGCGTGGGCTCGCGCAGCGTCACGCGGCACAGAGCGATGAACCCGTGGCCCGCGATGCGGCGGCGCAGCGGCTGGCGGCGGCCGACCTGGGCGCCCGCCACCGCGCGCGACCCGACCACGACGTCGGCCTGCTCGATGTCCTCGAGCATCTGCGCGAGCGAGGCGAGCGACTCGGCGCAGTCAGCATCGCAGTGCAGGCGCAGCTCGCCGCGCGCCTCGAGCATCCCGCGCCGGACCGAGTGGCCCTTGCCGAGATTCCGTTCGTTGCGCAGCAGCCGGATCCGCGGGTCGGCGAGCGCCGGGGCGAGCTCCCCGACGGTCCCGTCCGTACTGGCGTTGTCGACGACGAGCAGTTCGAAATCCGCGTCCAGTGCGCCCACGGCAGCGGCCACCCGCGCGACGGTCGCGGCGATGTGCCTCTCCTCGTTGAACGCAGGGACGACGACGGAGATGCGCGGAGCCGCCATGAGCGCCGGTAAGGTAGCGCACCGAATGGGCGCTTCTCGTGTGTGCGGC
>SYBY01000210.1 GCA_005788585.1 Actinomycetota bacterium
ACTGCGCTTTCGCGCCCTCGTCGGCAGCTCGCCGATCGGGGTGTACGAGCTCGACAGCGCCGGGCGCGCGACCTTCGTGAGCGAGAGCGGATGGGAGATCCTCGGCCATCCGTCGGGACGCGACATCAGCTCGCGCTGGCTCGCCGCCGTGCATCCCGAGGACCTGGAGGGCCTGGAAGCCGCATGGGAGTCGACCGGTCCCCGGGGCAAGCTCTTCGACGCCGAGTATCGGGTTCGCCGCTGCGACGGGACGACGGGCTACGTGCAGAGCTGCGCCGTCCCGATCATCGACGACGCGAAGAGCGAAGCCGCGCCCGTCGGCTACATCGGCACGCTGCACGATCTCACGCAGATCCGCCGGCTGGAGCGCGCGAAGGACGAGTTCATCGCCGCGGCCTCGCACGAACTGCGGACACCCCTGACGGCGATCCTCATGTTCACGGAGCTCCTCAACCAGCGCCCGGCCGGTGAGGAGCAGGCGCGGCAGCTGCAGATCGTCGAGCGCAACACCCGTCGCCTCGTGCGTCTCGTCGATGACCTCCTGCTGCTCGCACGCGACGATCTGCAGCGCGTCACCCTGCAGACGGCGCGGGTGGACCTCGTCGAGATCGCCGCCCAGGCCGTCGAGTCCGCGAGCCCGGCGGCGGACGCCGCCTCCGTGCGGGTGCGTGTCACCGGGGCGGAGCGCGTCGAGGTGGCCGGTGACCGTGAGCGTCTCGGTCAGGTCATCGACAACCTGCTGTCCAACGCCCTGAAGTACGCCCCGATGGACACCGAGATCACCATCGACGTCCGGCCTGCCCACGGGCGCGCCGTGCTCGAGGTCCGTGACGAGGGGCCCGGTGTACCCGACGGTGACCTGGAGCGCCTGTTCGACCGGTTCTTCCAGAGCGGTGACGGGGGTGCAGGCACGGGTCTCGGCCTGTCGGTGGTCCGTGCGATCGCAGCCGCCCACGGCGGCTGCGCGCACGCATGGGCTCCGTGCGGCGGCGGGTTGGCCGTCACCATCGAGCTGCCGAGGGAATCCGGCGGTGCCTGAGCCGCGGGCCAGCGTGCTCGTCATCGACGACGAGCCTGACCTGCGGCTGGCCCTGCAGGCGCTGCTCGGACGGGCCGGGTTCGCCGTCGAGGAGGCAGCCGACGGGCGCGAGGGCCTGCGGACGCTCGTCGCCGCGCATCCGGACGTCGTGCTGCTGGACGTCGAGATGCCTGCGATGGACGGGTGGGACACGCTCGAACGGATCCGGGAGCTCGATGAGGGGGTCCCGGTCCTCATGCTCACGGCGCGAAGCCTCGAGATGGAGAAGGTGCGGGGCCTGCGGGCCGGTGCGGACGACTATCTCGTCAAGCCGTACGGCAACCAGGAACTGCTGGCGCGCATCGACCTGCTCCTGCGCCGGCGGCCCCCGGCGGCACCGGCCGCGTACACCGACCGCCATGTCGAGGTCGACTTCGCACGCCACGAGGTCCGGGTGGCCGGTGACCTCGTCGACCTGACCGGGCTGGAGTTCCGCCTGCTCAGCGTGTTCGTCCGGCGGCCCGACGTCGTCATGACCCACGACGAGCTCGTGGACCGCGCGTGGGCGGGCGCGGCAGCGGGTGGGGACGCGGTGCGTTCGGCCGTCCGCCACCTGCGCCGCCGGCTGGACTGGGATGACGCCGGCCCGATCCGCGCGGTGCGCGGCGTCGGGTACCGGTACGTGTCAGCACGCTGACACGGGCTCGTCACAGAGTGGCGCCCGAATCCATACGCGCCCCGCCGATGCACTCCGTGTCACCCCACCACATGGAGATCACCGACATGCTGCGCACCGCCTTCCGTTCCAAGAGCACTGACGACACCGCCCTGGTGATCGAGCCGGATCCCGCCCTGGTCGCGGTGCGGGACCGTCTCGAGAGCCTGGACCAGCACTGCCTGACCGATCTCGAGGGTGGGCTGCGCGCGATGGCCGACGGGGATCTCACGCGGGAGGTCCGTGCTGTGACGGAACCCGTCGACCTCGCCCCGGAGGACCCATTCGTGTCCGATCTGGTGGGCCTGTTCGATCGAATGCTGTCCCGCGTCCAGGCGACGCTGGCGTCATACGAGGTGCTGCGCGCGGACCTCCGGCGCGTGCTGGGTGACGAGTCGTGCCTCGCGGGTCTCGAGGTCCGTCTGCAGAGCCTCAGCGACAACTGCCTCGTCAGTCTCGGCGAGGGCCTCGAGGCGATGGCGGACGGCGACCTCACGCGCGAGGCGACGCCGGTCACCGAGCCCCTGCCGCGGCGCGACGGGGTGGAGGCCGGGGTCCTCGCAGAGGTCTTCAACGAGATGCTCGCTCGCGCCCAGGGTGGGCTCGGGGCCTACAACACGACGCGTGAACGGGTTGCGACCATGATCGGAGAGATCAGCGGCAACTCCGACACGGTCGCGCGCGCGGCGAACGAGATGTCCCGGACCTCCCAGGAGACCGGCGCTGCGATCGAGCAGATCGCGGCGGCCATGTCCGAGGTGGCCGTCGGGGCCACGCGGCAGGTGCAGCTGGTCGCCTCGATGGCGGGCGTCGCTGACGAGGCGACGGAGCAGGTCGGCACCGCTCGCCAGGTCGCTGACGAGGGGGTGTCGTTCACCGCGGAGATCGCGGCGATCGCCGACCAGACGAATCTGCTGGCGCTGACCGCCGCGATCGAGGCCGCGCGGGCGGGGGAGCAGGGCCGCGGCTTTGCGGTCGTCGCCGACGAGGTGCGCAAGCTCGCGGAGTCCGCGGCCTCGACCGCGACGCAGGCCCGCACGGCCTTCACGAGCCTCGCCGCCCGGGTCGACGACGTCGCCGACTGCGTGCACCGCGTCCAGCTGGCCGCACAGGAGGTCTCGTCGGTCGCGGAGGACGCGAGCGCCGCGACCGAGCAGGTGTCCGCCTCGGCCGAGGAGTCCAGCGCGTCGACCGAGGAAGTCGCCGCCACGAGCGAGGAGCTGGCCGGGACCGCCGACGGTCTCCAGGTCCTGGTCAACAGGTTTCGCGTCAGCTGAGCACTGATGCGAGGGCGGGGAGGGCGGCGCCATCACCGGTGGTGCGGGTCGCGCCGGCCTCCCCGTCGCAGCCGTGCGGGCGCGCCGTGAAAGGCGGGCCCGCTCGGTCGTCCGGTGGGGTTCCTGCACCGGCCGTCGGACCCGTCTCCCGCTGCTATAGTCCCCCGTCGCGCCGCGGTTCGGCGCGCCCTCAGGATGGAGTCCCTCGGCACATAGCGCCTCGGCCCCGGTCATACACCGGTCGTGCGCGCGGGCCCGAGAGGGCCCGTTTCTTTTGCCCGGAACAAG
>SYBY01000211.1 GCA_005788585.1 Actinomycetota bacterium
ATGGACCAGGTGGTAGTTCTGGTAGAGCAGCAGCGGTGAGACCCAGCGCTCGCCGCCGACGCGGTTGCGGGTCGTCTTCAGCTTGTCCTCCGACGGCCGGTGGTGCAGGCCGTGGTGGGGCAGGTAGTCGAACGCGAACGCGAGCCAGACGATCGCGAGGCGCTGGGGCACGATCCAGAAGAGCAGCAGCTCGGGGCCGTAGCCCGCGATGAGCGCCGCGGCCGCCAGCGTGCCGACGACCGCCCACTGCACGAACAGCTCGACCTTCTCCGCGCGCGGGCGGCTCGACGCGTGGCGCAGGAAGAACCGCACGTAGTGCACGTCGACCGTCAGCCAGCGCAGCGGACGCTGCCAGGCCGGGCCGCCCATCGTGTAGGCGTCGGGGTCCGAGCCGTCGTCGTGGTTGGTGAAGCGGTGGTGCTGCATATGAATGAACCGCCACACCGCGAAGCTCGCCTGCGGGGCGAAGAACGGCGTGGAGATCCGCCCGAGCCAGCGGTTCAGCGTGTCGTTGCTCGACGCGGCGTGGTGGGCGGCGTCGTGGGAGACCGTGAACAGCAGGTACGCGGCGACGGCGTTGGCCATCACGGTGAGCACCCCCGGCCACATGCCCGTCACACCCAGCGCGGTCGAGCCGATGGCAAGCGCGATGCCGCCGATCAGCAGCGCGACGGTCGGCCAGGCGACCGCGGGCACGGGCTCGGCCGGGTCGGGGATCCGGCTGATCGTGACCGGGTTGGAACGGGACGGGGCGACGGTGCTCATGACGAGACTTGACACTATGTCAAGTCTCGGCGCGATCAGTTGCAGATCAGGCACGCCCCCGCGGCGCACTCACAGCCCGGAGCCTGCAGCTGCAGCCCGTCGACGTCCCATTCCTTGACCACGCCGCCGGCGATCGGCCGGGCCCCGTCCAGCGCGCCCGGCCAGCACCCGCGGATCAGGACGTCGGTCAGCCGCGCGGGTTCGATGCCCCATCCGAACACGACAGCGGCGATGTGGGCGCGAGCGAGCGCGCGGCGGGAATCCTGGGGCATGGCCCGCTTGATCGGACGCCCCGCCCGGTCCTCAACCCCATCTCCACCATCTGTGGAGTTGCCCTCATGACTTCCCGTAGGGTTGGCGATCGTGGCGCTCCCGCCCGGACCCCGCGCACCCAGCATCGTCACGTCGGTGCGGTTCCTGCACCGGCCGCTGGACCGCCTGCGCGAGTGGCAGGCGCAGTACGGCGACGCGTTCACGATCCGCTTCACCGGTTTCGGCCCGGGCGTCTACGTCTCCGATCCCCAGGCGATCCGCGAGCTGTTCACCGGCGACCAGTCCGACCTGCTCGCGGGCAAGGCGAACTCGTTCCTCATCCCCGTGCTGGGCCCGAACTCGGTGCTCGTGCTGGACGGCCCGCGCCACCTGCGCCAGCGCAAGCTGCTGCTCCCGCCGTTCCAGGGTGGGCACGTCGCGGAGTTCCGCCGGATCATCCGCGAGGCCGCCGAGCGGGAGGTCGACACCTGGCGCGCCGGGGATGAGCTCGTCCTGCGGTCGCGGATGCGCAGCCTCACGTTCGACGTCATCTGCCGGGCGGTCTTCGGCGTCACCGAGCCCGCCCGCGTGGAACGGCTGCGCGAGGCGCTGTGCGCGGTCATCGACGCGAGCACCGCCGTCCTGCTGGTCAAGGGGATGCAGCACGATCTCGGGCCGTGGAGCCCGGGCGGGCGGCTGCTGCGCCGCAAGCGCGTGGCCGACGCGCTGCTGTACGAGGAGATCGCCCGCCGCCGCGTTGCCCCCGACCTGGACGAGCGCACCGACGTGCTGTCGCTGCTGCTGCGCGCCCGTGACGAGGACGGCGCCCCGCTCACGGACGAGGAGCTGCGTGACGAGCTGACGACCATGCTGGCCGCCGGCCACGAGACGACCGCCACCGCGCTGGCGTTCACCTTCGACCTGCTCCTGCGCCGCCCCGACGCGTACGCCCACGTGCGGGAGGCCGTGGCGGCCGGTGACGACGCGTACCTCGACGCCGTGGCGAAGGAGTCGCTGCGGCTTCGGCCGGTCATCGACGCCGCGGAGCGGACCCTGACGACGCCCCGCACCGTCGCCGGCTGGGACCTGCCGGCGGGCACGTACGTCTTCCCGGCGATCGCGCTGATCCACCACCGCCCCGACCTCTATCCCGAGCCCGACGCGTTCCGGCCCGAGCGGTTCCTCGAGGGCGCCGAGTCCTACGCGTGGCTGCCGTTCGGCGGCGGGATCCGGCGGTGCATCGGCGCGGCGCTCGCGCAGGCGGAGCTCGTCGAGGTGCTGCGGACCGTCGTCGCCCGCGCGGAGCTCGCGCCGCGGCGGGCCACCGAGGACCCGGTCGTCATGCGCGGCATCACGCTGGCGCCCAAACACGGGGTGCCGGTGACCGTGCGGCGCGTCGCCCCGCGGGTGACCGCGGCGAGCGAGCGCGCGCCCGTCATGTCCACCTGAGGCGGTCGAGGATCGCCTCGGTGGAGCGCAGCAGCGCGTCGCGGTCGGTCTGCGGATCGTCGAGGACGATCTGCACGTGCTCGATCGCGAGCGCGAGCAGGACCCGCGCCATCAGCTCGTCGTCGATCGCCTGGCCGCCGCCGAGCTTCGGCAGCCCCCACTGGACCAGGCCGCGGGTGCGGTCGAGCAGGGCCTGGCGGCGGCGGTCGATGATCTTGCGGACGATGGCGGGCGTGCCCTCGGGCGGGTGCAGCGCCAGGCGCCAGGTCAGCGGGCGCTTGGCCGCCGCGTCGAGCACCCCGCCCAGGCTCTGCAGCAGCAGATCGCGCGGCGATAGGTCCCCCGCGTCGGCCGGGACGACCTTCGCCAGCACCCCGTCGACGCGCCGCTGCTCGCGCCGCAGCATCGCGATCTGTAGCGCGGCGAGGCTCGGGTACGCGCGGTAGACGATCGGCTTCGTGATCCCGGCCTCGCTGGCGATGCGCTGCGCCTGCACCGCGCCGAAGCCCTCCTCGACGACCAGCCGCAGCGTGATGTCGAGCAGCTGGCGCCGGCGCTCCTCCATCGGCATCCGCGGCGCGGACGCCACGCCCCGGGGGCTCACGCGCGCTCCTCGGCGGGCAGCAGCGCGACGACGTCGCCGACCGCCGCGGCGATGCGATCGGGCGGCCAGCGGTCGGGCTCGGCGAGCACCATGCGCCCGAGGTCCTCACCGACGGCGACGATCATGCGGGCGATGACGTGCGGGTCGGCGCCGTCGGGTGGGCCGACGCGCTCGAGCCCCCAGCGGACGAGCTGCTCGACGCGGTCGATGACCTCGCGGCGGTTGCGCTCGTAGCGGCGGCGGATCTCCTTCGGGGTGCCCGCCGCCGGGAGCAGCAGGACCTGCCAGGTCAGCGGATCGGCGCGCACCGCCTCGAGGAACAGGCGCGACGCGGCGGTCAGGACGTCGTCGGGGCGCGCCGTGCCGAGGTCGGCGACGAGCAGTTCCTCGGGGATCGCGGCGCGGGCCCGCGCCTCACCCTCGTCGGCGGCTGCGGCGAGGAGCGTGCCGAGGTCTCCGAAGATCGCGTAGAGCGGCGTGCGGGTGACACCGGCCTCCTTGGCGATGACCTCCATGGTCAGGCCGGAGAACCCGTCGCGGGCCACGACGCGCAGGGTCGCATCCAGGATCTGCTGGCGCCGGACGTCGGCGGCCAGCCTGGGTGTGCGCGTCCTCACGTCGACATCATGCCTGCAACGGCGGGTGGCACGCGTCGTTACCCCTTCGTTTGAACAATGCGGTAACGTCCGCGGCATGAGCCCCATGCTCGCTGCACCGTCCGCCGGAGGCGCTGAGACCACGCAGGTCCTCCTCGTGACGGCAGCGGCCTCGCTGGTCGTCGGCGCCCTCGTCCTCGTCGGGCTGCGCCAGCGCACGAAGCCGCTGGCCGTCATCGCGATGTGGGAGCGCTGGAGCCACAGCCTCGGCGGGCTGCCGGGCTGGGCCGCGATCCCCGCGTCGATCGCCGCGATCGCCCTGATCCCCTGCCTGCTCGGCCTCATCTGGGACGAGTCGCTGCACATCGACAACGGGCGCGACGCCGGCCCGCTGGCCAACCCGTCGCACTACCTGCTGCTGCTCGGGCTCCTCGGCGGGCTGGCCGCAGGCTGGCTGGCGGTCGTCCTGCCCAAGCCCGGCGAGCGCCCCGGCCCCGCCGCGGTGCGGATCACGTCGCAGTGGCACGCGCCGGTCGGCGGCATCCTCATCACGGCCGCGTCGTCGTTCTCGCTACTCGGCTTCCCGCTGGACGATCTGTCTCACCGGCTCTTCGGCCAGGACGTGACGCTCTGGGGCACGACCCACCTGTGGATGATGGTCGGCCCGGTCGTCAGCGTCCTCGGGCTCATGATCCTGCTCCGCGAGGGGCGGCTGGCGATG
>SYBY01000212.1 GCA_005788585.1 Actinomycetota bacterium
CCCTGGTAGTTGCGCGCGATGGAGACCACCAGGCGCAGGTTGGAGTTGATCAGCTTCTCCTTGGCTGCGAGATCGCCCTTCTCAATGCGCTGGGCGAGGTCGACAACCGTCTCGTGGTCGAGCAGCGGGAAGTGCTCGGCACTGCGGAGAATCTGCTCAAGCTGGTCGTAGTCGTTCTTCACGATGCCTTTCGGGGGGAAAATCCGAGGGGGGAAGTAGGTATTCTAGCTCGAAGTCGTTGCTTGTGCAACCACCAGAAGTGGGGATGGCACATGTGGTGCTACGGTCGTGGTCCCGTTTCGAGTTCTTCCGGGACCGTCGGCTCTTGCCTAGTACGACCCGTCAGACCCGGAGGAGTTCCGGTCCTGTGACCGCACGCACGGTGCGGGGCGCGGTGCCGAGCGCAGCGTCGCCCCGTGGAGTGCGGGTGAGCTGTCGGCGTGCTGACGTGGCGTACCGGATCGAGATCGACGTGGTGTCGCGAAGCGTCACCACCTCCACCGACCCAGGGGGCGTCCGTTCCCGGAGCGCCCGCCGAATCTGGGAAGTATAGGGCCTAGTACCCATTCCGTCGAGTTTCGACGCGAACGTGAGAATCCTGCCCGCGACCTGGCCGTTCGTTCGCCGGCTCAGCGAGCGCGCTGCAGTGCCCGGCGGATGACCCGTGCGGTCGATCCGACCGTCGAGCCGTACGTCCGTGCGATCCGCGTGGCGTCCTGACCGCGCGCATAGGCGAGCAGAACCGACAGCGGATCAAGCCGCCGGTCGGCGGTCGCGTGCCTCGAGCTGATGACCAGCACGAGAATCTCGACCTCGCAGTCCGCCGCCCGCGCGAGCTCTGAGACCGAGGGCGCCTGCAGACCCAGCTGCGTCAGCCGCTCACGTTCGGCGTCCACCCGGCGCGCGAGCGCCTGCAACTCGGCGGGCGACGGGTCGCGCTCGCGGCGGCGGCCCAGGTCGCGACCGCGGGCAGCGGTCGTCGCCCACATGCGTGCGGGCAGGCCAAAGGCGTCTGATGTGGGGCGGCGATCGTCGAGCATGTCGCTGGACAGGTCGACGCCGGGGGCAGGGACGTCAGGCACTCGAGGGACGACGGGGGTCGGGTCGAACCAGGAGCAGGTGGAATGATAGCCCCATGGCGACCACCCCCGAACAGGACGGGCCCACCGCCCTGCGTGTCGCCCTCGCCGACGAGGAGCGCAGCACGCTGCGGACCCTCGGCGCGCTGCTGGAGACACTCGGCCACGAAGTCACGGCGCTGGCGGTCACCGTCGAGGAGGCCTCCGACCGGATCGCGGCCACAGATCCTGAGCTCGCGATCGTCGTCCTGCACCGCGACGACGAACACGCCCTCGACCTCATCGAGGAGCTGTCCGAAGCACTCGCGGGCCCGGTGATCGTGCTGCTCGAGCGGCCGGACGCCACATTCCTCGCCGCGGCAGCGGAGCGTGGCATCGCCGCGTTCGCCTCGTCCGAGGAGCTCGCCGAGATTCAGGGCGCCATCGAAGTCGCGATCCGGCGCCACGGCGAGACACAGGCGCTCTCGGAGCAGGTCGACACCCTCCGCGGCGCGCTGGAGCGGCGCGCCGTCGTCGAGCGCGCAAAGGGCATCCTCATGGAACGGCACGGCCTCGACGAGCGGGCCGCCTTCGAGCTGCTGCGGACCCGCGCGCGCAGCCAGGGCCGGCGCGTGGTCGATCTCGCGGCCGCCGTCGCCGACGGGCATGCACTGCTGCCCGGCGACCCCGCCTGATCAGGCGGAGGCGGCGAGCGCCGCGGCGGCGTCCTCGAGGCGATCGTCGCCCCAGAAGCACTCGGTGCCCACGACCACCGTCGGCACGCCGGTCACGCCCAGCGCCACGGCTTCGTCGGTCGCCGCGCGAACCTCGTCCTTGCGCGCGGGGTCCTCGATCGCACCCGCTGCCTCGGCGGTGGGGACGCCGGCTTCCTCCGCCGCGGCGAGCACGGTCTCGCGCTCGGTGAGGTCGGCCCCGCGCTGGAACTCCGCGCGATAGAGCGCCCGGCTGTACGCGGCCGTGCGGCCATGCTCGATCGCCACTCGCGCGACCTGCTGGGCCATGAGCGTCGACCGCGCGGGCGTCGACGACGGGATCAGCCGGTCGGCCCAGCCGTCGCACAGGACCAGGGGCGGCAAACCCCGGTCGCGCAGGCGGCGTTCGACTTCGGCCCACTCCTCCCCCGCCCGGTCGGTGTAGACCCACGACCGCCGGCCGCCGGCCTTGAACACGCCGACCAGGAAGACCGGGCACCACTGCACCGGCCCCAGCAGCGCCTCGATCCGCTCCGCCGTGAGGTACGCGTACGGGGAGCCGTAGTCGAAGAAGAACCGCGCGCTGGCCACGCTCGGCACGCTACCGCCTGGCCCGATCCGGGCGTGGCCGGGCCGAGGAACGGGCATGATGCCCGGGATGGCGATCGACGCCCCCGAGAAGCCCGACACCGCGCCCGGTCCCGCGCCGCACGGCGTCGTGGCGGTCGCCAAGGCGACGTTCCAGCGCTTCACCGGCGACCAGATGACCGACCGCGCCGCGGCGCTCACCTACTACTCGATGATGTCGCTGTTCCCCGCCCTGTTCGTGATCGTCGCAGTCCTCGGCCTGCTCGGCACGGAGGAGCTCGTCGAGGAGGCGGTGCAGTACGCGGCGGACCAGGGTGCGGACGCTGCGGTCGCCGACGCGCTCGAGCAGTCGCTGCGCGGGGCGATCGAGCGCTCGGGCGGCGGCCTCGGCGCGGCGCTCGTGGTGGCCATCGCGATCGCCGCCTACGGCGCGAGCGGGGCGTTCGGCGCCGCAGGACGGGCGCTGAACAAGGTCCACCGCGTCGAGGACGACCGCGGTTTCGTGCGCCAGAAGGCCGAGAACCTGGGCTGGACGCTCGTGGTCGTCGTCCTCGCGATCCTCACGCTCGTCTCCATCTTCCTCGGCGGCGGCATCGCCGAGGACCTGTTCGGCACCATCGGCTTCGGCGATGTCGCTGCCGACATCTGGAACATCGCCCGCTGGGCGGTCGCACTCGGCTGCGCCCTGCTCATCTATGCCGTCGTCTACGCCTTCGCACCGGACGTCGAGCCGCGCCGGTGGCGCTGGATCACCCCGGGCGCGATCCTCGGCGTCGGCGCGTGGATCATCGCGACGATCGGCTTCTCCTACTACGTCCGGAACTTCGGCTCCTACGGCGCCACGTACGGCGCCTTCGCCGCGGCCATCATCCTGCTGCTCTGGCTGTGGATCACCAACCTCTGCCTGCTCCTCGGGGCCGAGCTCAACGCGGTCATCGAGCGCGCCGACCGGTCACCCGACAGCGACCTCTGACGGCTCGCGCAGCGTGAGCGCGACCGGCTGCGGGCAGAGGCCGCCGCGCCCCGGACAGCCGAGGCAGAGGTCGCGGTGGGGCACCGCCGCGACCCGCGCGTCGCCCTCGAGCAGCGGCGCGGACACCTCACGCAGCCGGGCTTCGAGGCTCGGGGCGTGCTCGGCCTCGTACGTGGTGACGATCGGGTCCTCCGGCCGGTCCAGCAGGACGTACGCGACGGTGACGCGGGGCGCGTGCGCGCGCAGGGCGGCGAGCGCGTAGGTCTCGCGCTGCACGCGGTAGGCCGCGTCGAGGTAGGCCTCGCGGTCGGCGTCGTCCGGGAGGCGGTCGGTCTTGTAGTCGACGACGAGCCACCCGTCGCGTTCGTGCGCCACGACGTCGACGACGCCGTTGACCAGCGTCCCGTCGAGCGGGAGCGAGAACGTGTGCTCGCGATGGACCCGGCGGGCCTTGCCCAGCCGCCGGGCGATGGGCGACGCGACGAACCCCGCCACGAGGCCGGCCATCTCGGCGACCTGCTCGTCGTCGGGCTCAGCGCCGGCGCGCTCGGCGGCGACGCGGACGAGGGTCTCGCGCGCGGCCTGATCGCCTGCGGCGTCCCACGGCGCGGGACGGGCGAGGTCCAGATCTTCCAGCAGGCCGTGCACGATGCTGCCCCGCATGCGCCCGTCCAGGCCCCCGGGGGCGGCGTCGCGCCTGCGCAGCTCGCGGTCGTCCCGGCGCTCGGGCAGGCGCAGGATCCGCTCGAGGTAGAAGCGGTAGCCGCAGCGCCGGTGCAGCGAGATCGCGGTGTAGGACAGGGTGCGCGCGGGCGGCGCCGCCGCGGGGCTCGGGGCCGGCGGGGCGCTGACCCCGGCGGGGCGGGCGGGCGGCAGGTGCTCGCCCG
>SYBY01000213.1 GCA_005788585.1 Actinomycetota bacterium
GGGCCCGGCATCCGCGCCCGCCCCGGCGCCGACCGCAGGTGGCGGGGGCGGCGGGACCAGCTCGGGCGGCGGCAGCGGTGGCGGTGGTGGCGGCGGGACCGGGTCGTTCGAGAACAGCGGCACCGGCAGCGGATCGTTCGAGGACAGCGACTGACGCATGGCGCGCGCCGTCGAACAGTCCGCCGCCGCACCCGGGCGTGACGTCGCCGACATGGTCGATGCGGCCCTGCGCGCCCGCGGCATCCTGACGCCCGAGGACGCCTGCGCGCTGCTCGCCCCACTCCCCGCCGCCATCCAGACCGCGCGCGACGCCGGGTCCATCCTGCGGTTGCCCCGCGGCACGAACCGTGAGACCCGCGCGGTCCTGGCGGCGCTCGGCCTGGCCGCGCCGCCGCGAGCACGCTCCGGCGAGCCGATGCCGTTCCGCGCCCCCGAGCTCGGGCCCGACGCCGCGCCGACGCCAGCGTCCGACGTCTACGCCGTCGCCGGTCTCATCCGCACCGCCGTGACGGGCCACGAGCCCCCGCCGTGGACGCTGGCGAACCTCGCGGCGACCGCTGACGCACCCGCGCTGTCAGGTGCGTTCGGCGCCGTGCTGTGGGACGCACTCGCCGACGATCCGGCGCAGCGTCCTCCGTCGCTCCAGGCGCTGCTCGACGACGCCAACCGGTCGCTCACCGCACCCACGCCCGCTCCCGACGCGACCGTTGTGGCTCCCGAGACCCGCCGCCTGCGCCGCATCGCAGCCGGCGCGGCCGCGGCGTTCCTGTTCGGTGTCGTGGTCGCGACCTCCGCAGGTGGCGGTGACCCCGAGACGCCTGCGCGGATCGCGATGCTGCCCCCCGGACCCGTGGCCGCCGCGGATGGCGCCGTGGCCGACGCCGCGTTCGCCGAGGACATGGCGCAGGCCATGCGGCGGCTGAACGTCCGCCGCGTGGCCCGCCGCGAGCGCCTGCGCGTCGCCGGGTCGCGCAGCGCCCAGTCACGTGCGGCGACGGAACTGGCGGACGCGTACGGCATCGCCGCCCGCTCGGTCCGCCGCGCCCCCGCCCCGGCGGACGCGCGTGAGGACACTGCCGCCATCGTCGACGCCCTCCTGCTCACGGAGTCGGCCTATCGCACGATGGCACGCGGGGCCCGCGACGGCGACCGCGCACAGTTCGTCCGCGGCCGCGACGCCGTCCGCCGTCGCGAGGCGCTGCTGCAACGCCGGGTCCAGCGCCTGGACCGGCTGGGCTACACCGTCCGCTGACGGTCAGCCGGCGGCTTGGTGCAACAGGACCGCGACGATCGCGGCATGCGCCGTCCACGCCCAGGTCCGCACCCACGAGGCCCGGTTCAACCCGCGGTGGACGACGGCGTCGAATCCCGCACCCAGCTCCGTGTGCCGCGGAACGGCGAGCAGTCCGGTCGCCGCCCATGTCGACGCCGCGAGCACGAACCCCGCGACGAGCAGCGCGGTGGTCGTCCCGGCCGGCTGGTCGAAGAGCAGCCAGCCGGACGTGACGAGCTCGACGGCCATGGCGGGAAGGACGACGGGCGTCGTGCGCTGGGAGTGCAGGCGGTGATAGCCGAGGAACCGGTCGGGGCCGACCTCGGCGAACAGCGGGTAGTGCACGACCTGGACGAACCAGTGCAGGCCGGTCATGAACCAGGTGGCGGCGGCGCAGAGGATGAGCAGCGTCATGGCTCCCTGGGTACGCGGGACCTCCGGCCACGGACCTCCTACCCCGTCGATCCGGCGAGCAGCCCGGAGAGGTACAGCTCGCGGGTTGCGCCGCGCGCGATCTTGCCGCTGGAGGTCCGGGGCACGGTGTGCGGGTCGACGAGCACCACGTCGCTGACGCGGACCGCGTGCTGCCCCGCCACCGCCTCGATCGCCGCCCAGCGCGCAGCCAGACGCGAGGCATCATCCCCCGGGGCGTCGCGATGCACTTCGGCGACGACGACGAGCACCTCCGCCAGCTCCCCGTCGCGGACCCCGAAGGCCGCAGACCGGTGCGCCGCGATCGCCGGGTGTGACGCCTCGACCGTGTGCTCGATGTCCTGCGGGTAGACGTTGCGCCCGTCGACGACCACGACGTCCTTGCGGCGACCGGTGATGTACAGCTGCCCGTCGAAGACCGCGCCGAGATCACCAGTCCTCAACCACGCGCCGCGGAGGCCCGCCGGCGGGTCGCGCAGCTCCGCGCCGAACGTCATCAGCGATTCCCCCTCGCGGCCCCAGTACCCCGTGCCCACGTTCGGCCCGCGGACCCAAAGCTCACCGACGCGTCCGTCCTCCAGCAGCGCATGGGTGCCGGGGTCGACCACGATCAGCTCCTGACCCCACGTCCGGCCGTGGGCGACCACCTGCGTCGCCGGCTCCCCGCCGGTCGCCCTCTCGATGCGGTGGTGCTGCAGCGCAGCCGTGCTGACGGGCAGCGCCGTCGCACAGGCGTCCGGCGGCGTCGCGGCGACGAACACGGTGGCCTCGGCCAGGCCGTACGCCGGACGCACCGCCTGCCGCCTGAGACCGCAGGCGCCGAAGCGCTCGGTGAACGCCTCGACCGCGCCGATCGTCACCGGTTCGGCGCCGTTCAGGATCGCGTGCACGCCGGTGAGGTCCAGTGCGGCGAGATCGTCGTCGCGCACCCGGCGGGCGGCCAGGCCGAAGGCGAAGTTCGGCGCCGCGCTGAACGCCCGGTCCCAGCCGCTGAGCGCCTCGAGCCACCTGATCGGCCGCTGGATGAACGCCAGCGGGTCGAAGGTCACGCCCACGCAGCCGACCACCAGCGGCATCGCCAGGGCGAGGACGAGCCCCATGTCGTGAAAGAGCGGGAGCCAGCTGACTGCGGCCTGGCGTTCCGTGCCGGCCACGACGGGCTCGAAGGCCGCGACAAGCTGGCGCGCGTTGGCCATCAGGTTCTCGTGCGTGAGCATCACGCCAGCGGGCGTGCGTGTGGAACCGGACGTGTACTGGATGTACGCGACGTCCTCGGGGCGGATGTCCGGTCGGACGTACCCCGCGGCGTCATCCCGGGAAAGGGCGTCCACGCAGACCACCGCAATCGCGTCAGCCAAGCCCACCGCGTGCAGCATCTCGACGACAGCACGCTCCGCGTCGGCGACCGTCAGGATGACCGTGGGCGCGCAGTCCGCGATGACGTTCTCCAGCCGGGCGTCGTGGCCCGGCAGCCCCGGGGCGAAGAGGGGCACGCCGATGAGCCCGCTCCGCAGCGCCCCGATGAACGCGACCGCATACCCGAGACCGGGCGGACAGAGGATTGCCACCCGGTCGCCGCGGGTTCCGTGCTCCATCACGCATGCGGCCACTGCGCGTGACCGAGCCTCCAACTCTCGGTAGGAAAGCTCCGCCCGCCGTACCTGCCGGCGCTCGTGCTCCAGGAACACCTGCGCGGCGGCGGACGGCCGCTCCGCGGCCCAGTGCTCGAGGCAGTCGCCCACCAACGCCGCACGCTCATGTGCGTTCTCCACGATCCGTCCCCCTCGTCGCTGCTCTCGGCCGGGACGGCGCTCCCATCGCCGCTCTCACAGTGCTCAGAACCGGGGACGGGCCCGCCAGTGTCCACCTGGCGAGCCCGCCCAGTGTGTCCCCGCTCGCCGGCAAGCCGGAAGGCCTGAGGGAGAACAGGCCGCGGGAACGTCTGGAGCGAGGGGCGGCCCTGTCTGGGGAGGTCCACCGCCCCTCACTCACACTTCAGCTCAGACGTACGGGAGCACCAGGTTGCAGGGCAGCCTGCGGTTCCGGCCGTCGAGCAGGTTCATGACCTTCGTGTGCACCCGCGCCGAGTACATGACCTGCAGGTGCTCGGACAGCTCGAGCAGACAGCCGCTCTGCGCCGTCCACGCCGAAGCCCCGGCGATGAACGCGCTGCGGTATGGCGTGACGACCTGATCGCCATTGGTGACGATGACGTCGTACTTGACGCTGCCGGGCGTCGGGTCACCGGCATTGAGGGCCGTGATGAACGACGACCCGGCGATCTGCTGCGCGAACGCCGGCCCGACCGCCGAGACGATCCCCGTGATCTGCAGCGCCTTCGCCAGGTTCGCCAGCCCGCTCAGGGTCGTGCCGTTGTTCGACGGCGCGATGCCGATGAGCCGGTTGACCTTCGCCGTGCCACCGAGGTTCTTCAGGTAGTAGCGCGGCATCATGCCGCCCAGGCTGTAGCCCACGACGTCGACCTTCGAGACCCCCGGGTACTTCGCGAGGACGGTGTCGACGTAGGCACCGAACTGCTCGGCGATCTTCTCGATCCGGTCGACGCCGTAGAGGCCGTTGTACAGGCCGAGGTTGGGCGCGAACACGCAGAAGCCCTCGTTGGCCAGTCGCGGGCCCAGCCCGGAGTGACTTGCCACCCGGTTCGCCGCGGCACCGTGCATGAGGATGACCGGTCGCGGCTTGGCTGCGGTCAGCTTGCAGTCGTCACGGTTGACACCGGGCGGCGTGCCATTGGGGTCCACGGCACTGAAGGCGTAGGCCAGCGCGAAGCTCGGCGTCACGGTGTAGGCCGCGGCGGCTTGCCCGGCACCAGCGCCCAGGCCAAGTGCCGCAAGCGTGCAGGCAGCAGCGAGTCGTCGGAGAGACATGTTCTTCCTCCCAGGAAGAGATCAGAGACGGTCGCGGGCGGGACAGGTGCCCGTGACTCGCCGCCATTCATATCTTGGACATATGTCCAATGTCAAACGGGCGGACCTCTCGGAACCCCTCCCGGAACGACGAAGGGCCTGCGCATGCAGGCCCTTCGTGAGACTCCGGGGGTGGGACTCGAACCCACAACCCTTCGGTTAACAGCCGAATGCTCTGCCGATTGAGCTACCCCGGATCGGTCGCGCACCGGTTCATCGGCAGCGACGCCCACGATGTTAGGACAC
>SYBY01000214.1 GCA_005788585.1 Actinomycetota bacterium
CAGAACAGCACGGAGTTCCAGGCGAGGTACGCGGCGAGGAACAGGGCCAGGAACGGGATGAGCGTGACCAGTCCCGTGATGATGCGGTCGCGGGTCTCGTGCTCGACCGGCTGGATGTCTTCGGGCGAGAGTCCGTCCATGGCGCCGATACTACCCCTCGATGGCGCTTCCACTCCTGACCCCGAGACTGGCGATCCGGCCGTACGACCCGGATGACCACGAGCAGATGCACGAGGTCCTCTACGGGGACCCCGAGGCGATGCGGTTCCTCAACGGGGTGGTCCACCCGGACGAGACGAAGCGGACGGCCCGGCAGTACGCCGAGATGCACGTCCGGCGCGGCTACGCGTGCTGGGTCGTCGAGGAACGCGAGACGGGGTTCATCGTCGGGGAGGCCGGGCTCCAGCCCTTCGGCGGGGAGGGTCCCGATGTGGAGCTGGGCTACGCGTTCGGGTCGGCCAACTGGGGCCGCGGGTTCGCCACCGAAGCGGGCCGGGCGATCGTCGCCGAGGCGTTCGGCGACCTCGGCCTCGACCGTCTCGTCGCCGTGACCCGCGACGAAAACACCGCGTCACAGCACGTGCTCGGCAAGCTGGGCTTCGTCCCGGCCGGGCGCCGCACGGTGTGGGGGCACGACCAGCCCTACTACGTCTTGGACCGCGGCTGATCGAGACCCGCGTCGTGGACGAGGATCGCGACCTGCACGCGGTTCGTGGCGTCCAGCTTGCCGAGGATCCGCGTGACGTAGGCCTTGACCGTCGCCTCGGAGAGGTGCAGCGCGGCGCCGATCTCGCCGTTGGAGCGCCCTTCCCCGATGAGCACGGCGACATCCAGCTCGCGCTCGGTCAGCGTGTCGAGTACCTCCGCGGCGGCGCGGCGCCGCGCGCGGCCCTCGTCGTCGGCGACGTGGTCGATGAGCGTGCGGGTGACGCCCGGTGAGAGCATGGCCTCCCCCGCCGCGACCCGGCGCACCGCGTCGACGATCTCCTCCGGCGGCGTGTCCTTGAGCAGGAAGCCGCTGGCGCCCGCGCGCAGCGCGTCGAGGACGTGATCGTCGAGGTCGAAGGTCGTGAGGACGATGACCTCGGGCGCGCCGGCCCGGGCGCGCACCGCGGCCGTCGCGGCGATCCCGTCGCGGTTGGGCATGCGGATGTCCATGAGCACGACGTGCGGGGCGCACCGGTCGATGACCGGCCCGGCCTCCAGGCCGTCGCCCGCCTCGCCGACGACGTCCACGTCGTCGGCCGACGCGAGGATCATGCGCAGCCCGGCGCGGACGAGCGGGTCGTCGTCGACGATCGCCACGCGGACGGTCGCCGGGCGCGTGCTCATCGCTCCCACCGCAGGCGCGCGCGGACGACGAAGTCCCCGTCCGACGGGCCGTGGTCGATCTCGCCGCCCGCGAGGGTGACGCGCTCGCGCAGGCCCACGAGACCCGCCCCGGCGCCTGGGAGCGTCGGCGCCGCCTGGCCGACCGGCAACCGGTTGCGCACCTCGATCGCCAGGCCGTCGCCGGGCGCGCCGCGGACGGCGACCGACGTCGCAGCGCCGCGCGCGTGCTTGTGCGCGTTCGTCAGGGCCTCCTGGACCACGCGGTAGGCGTCGCGGCCGACCGCCTCGGGGGGCCAGGCGTCCGCGGGGACCTCCAGCACCAGCTCGACCTTCTCGCCCGCCCGCCGTGAGTCCTCGACGAGCCGCGGCAGGTCGGCGAGCGTCGGCTGCGGGGCCTCGATCGCGCCACCGTCGCCTGACGTGCGCAGGACGCCCAAGGCGCCGCGCAGGTCCTCCATCGCCATCCGTGCCGTCCGCCGGATGAGCCCGGCGGTGTCGCGCACGTCCTCCGCCGGCACGTCGGGCCGCAGCTCGAGCCCGCCCGCATGCAGCGCGATGAGCGACACCCGGTGCGCGACGACGTCGTGCATCTCGCGGGCGATCCGGGTCCGCTCGTCGGCGCGGGCGGCCTGCGCCATCGCCTCCTGCTCGGCCTCGGCCCGTTCGAGGCGCTCCCGCAGCGTGGCGACGAGCTCCCGGCGGGCCCGGACGTACATCCCCCACGCCAGCAGTCCGCCGATGAACAGCACGAGGAAGACGAAGCTCACCCACAGGGGCTCGTCCGGGGGCTGGGGCCAGAGGACGAACGAGGCCGAGCACGCAAGGAAGTACAGGAGCGCGACGGGTACCGCCGTCCGGGCCGGCCGATGGACCGCGACCCCGAAGAGGGCGATCGCGGCGGCTGCGGAGCCGATCGTCGTCACGACGAGCGCCGGCGTCAGCGCGAGGGCGACGCCCAGCGGCCAGCGGCGCCGCAGCCACAGCGCCAGGCAGGCGAGCGGTCCGAGGACCACGTCCATCGTCATCAGCCACTGCGGGGGCTCCACGACGTTCGACGCCTCGTACCCGACCCACGCCCCGAGTCCCAGCCCGAAGGCCAGCACGACGCACAGCACGTCGACGACCCAGTCACGCCTGGTGCGCTCGATCGGTTCCATCCGCCACGGCACGCCCCCAGCGTACGGGCGCGGCGGGCGCGCGCCTACCGACGAAGGTCGTGCCCGCCGACGACCAACGTCGGTGTGAGGGACGACCTTCCGCCGTGGCGGGGAGCATCGTGGCTCGCGAGCCTGGGGGACATGATCGAAGCCCACTCCCTCACCAAGCGCTTCGGGTCGGCCACGGCCGTCGCCGACGTGTCGTTCGCGTGCGAACCGGGAACCGTCACCGGGTTCGTCGGCCCCAACGGCGCCGGAAAGTCCACGACGCTGCGCATGATCTGCGGTCTCGCCCGGCCCGACGAGGGCACGGCGCTCGTCGACGGTGTCCCCTTCGCCGAGCTGCCGCGCCCGATGCGCACGGTCGGGGTGCTGCTCGAGGCATCTGCCCTGCACCCCGGCCGCAGCGGGCTGGCCACCCTCAGACGCGCATGCACGCTGGCCGACATGCCCGCCGATCGACCCGAGGAGCTACTCCGGCTCGTGGGGCTCGAACCGGCGGCGTGGAACCGCCGGGTCGGGGACTACTCGCTCGGCATGCGCCAGCGCCTCGGCATCGCCCAGGCGCTGGTCGGGGACCCGCGGATCCTCATCCTCGACGAGCCCGCCAACGGCCTGGACCCCGAGGGGATCCGCTGGATGCGGGCGCTACTGCGGGACTTCGCCGACCGTGGCGGCACCGTGCTGCTGTCCAGCCACCTGCTCGCCGAGGTACAGGCGACCGTCGACCGCCTCGTGGTGATCGGCGGGGGGCGGATCGCGGCCTCCGGCGGGCTCGACGACCTGCTGCGCGGCACCGGCACCCTCGTGCGGGCCGTCGACGCCCCGGCGCTCGAGGGCGCACTGCGCACGGCGGGCCTGGCGTTCGCCCGCCGGGAGGACGGCGCGCTGTCGGTCGAGGCCGGCGCCGAGGACATCGGGCTGCTGGCGCTGCGTGCCGGCGTCGCGGTCACCGAGCTGCGGCCGGCCGACGGCGGCGACCTGGAGGACCTGTTCTTCACCCTGACCGGCGGCGAGCCCCAGCAGGTTGCGGCATGAGCACCACGACCATCACCACCCCCACCCTGCCGTTCGGGCGCCTGCTGCGCGTCGAGGCGGAGAAGGCCCTGGACACCCGGGCCGCCAAGTGGCTGCTCGTGATCGCCGGGCTGCTCACGCTGGCCACGGTGGCGCTGCCGCTGTCGCTGCCCGCCGAGTTCGAACAGTCCCCGACCGGCTACACCATGGCCACGGCCATCGGCGTCATGACGCTGCTCCCGGCGGTGGGCATCCTCCTGCTCACCAGCGAATGGACCCGCGGGACGATCCTCGTGACGTTCACGCAGGAGCCGCGCAGGCTGCGTGTGCTCGCCGCGAAGACCGCCGCCGGGGTCGGCCTGGGCGTCGCCGGCGCCCTGTTCGCCTTCGCGGTGACCATGGGCGGCGTGCTCGTGGCCGACGCCGCGCTCGGCCGGGACGTGTCCTGGACCATCGGCAGCGCGTTCGGCGGTCTCCTGGCCGTGAGCGTCCTGAACATGCTCATGGCGGCCGGCTTCGCCGCGCTGCTGCAGAGCTCCGCGACGGCGATCGTCGTCTTCTACGTGGTCCCGACCATCTGGACGGCGATCTCGGTCGGCGTCCTCGCCGACATCGGGCCGTACGTCGACTCCTCGCAGGCGTTCACCTGGATCATCGAGGGCGACACCGCCGGGAACTGGGCGCCGATCCTGGTCTCGATGTCGCTGTGGATCCTCGTGCCGCTGGCCGCGGGCGCATGGCGGGTCGCGACCCGCGACGTCCGCAGCTGACGGCCGGGGCGCGCGGCGCTACTTCGCGTCGCGCGCCCGCCGCAGCTCGGCCAGCAGCATCCGCGTGTGCATCGCGCCGAGCAGGTCCCGCAGCGGCTCCACGCCCGAGCTGACGATCTCGACCGCCTCGTCGGCGTCGACCTGTCCCGCGAGGCGGCCGATGAAGGTCCGGACCTCCTCCTCGACCACCGGCGCCAGGGCGTCGCGGTAGCGCAGGGTGTCGTAGACGGTGAAGCCGAGGCGCTCGTCGTACCCGCCCGCGCGAAAGCGCGAGATCGCCTCGAGGATCTTCACGTCCTCGGGGTCGTAGCCGTCGGCGACCGGGGAGACGACACCCAGGTCGCCGAGCCGGCCCAGGGCGTCGAGCGGGATGGCGAAACGCTCCTGGGCCTCGTCGGCGCCGATGCGGTCGCCCTGCGCCTCGAGCGCGCGTTCGAGGATCCGCTCTTCGACCTCCAAAAGGCGCCGGGCCTTCTCGGGGTCGGCGTCGATGACCTCGCGAATGACCCGCAGCGGCATGAAGCGGTCTTCCTGCAACCGCTTGATGAGCTGGATGCGGTCGACGTACTCCGGCGGGTAGTACGCCATGTTCCGGGACGTCCGCACGATCCCCTCGCCGTCCCCGAGCAGCCCTTCCCGCAGGTAGTGCTTGATCGTGGCCGAGCTGACGCCCGAGCGCTCGGCCAGCTCGCTCATCTTCAGGAGGCCGTCGGCGTTCATGGGTGAAGTCTCAGCCTCATGTCGAGGCTGAGGGTACCCGCTTCGGCGTCGCCAGCCGCTCCCGCGCCTCGGCGACGGTCGCCGGCCGGCGCCCCGTGCTCGTGACGATCTCCCGCGCGGCGGCGATGAGGTCCCCGTTGCTGCGGGCCATCTCCCCGCCGGGCAGGTAGAAGTTGTCCTCCACGCCGGCACGGACGTTGCCGCCGAGCGCGACGGCGGCGGCCAGCAGCGACCACTGCTGCCGGGAGATGCCGATGACTCCCCATTCGTGCGGCACGTCGGGGATCTGCTCGCTCATGTGCGCGAGATTCTTGGCGGTCGGCCGGATGCCCCCCGTCACGCCCATGACGCAGGAGACCTGGAGGGGCGGCGACAGCAGCCCCATGTCGAGCAGCGGATCGAGATTCGCGACGTGCCCGGAGTCGAAGCACTCGTGCTCGGGCTTGATGCCGAGCTCGTTCATCGCCTTCACGAGGGTCATGATCGTGTCGAACGAGTTCTCGAAGACCGTGTGGAAGACGAAGTCCTTGCGGCGCGACGAGTACTTCGCGTAGTTCATCGAGCCCATGTTCAGCGCCGCGATATCGGGCCGCACCGCGCGCAGGTAGGCGATCCGCTGCTCGAGCGGCACGCCGATCGTGCCGGTGGAGAGGTTGATGATCACGTCGTCGACCTCCGCCTGGATCGCCGCGACGATGGCCTCGAAGTCCTCGGCGTCGTGCGACGGCGTGCCGTCGGGCTTGCGCGCGTGGATGTGGAGCATCACCGCGCCCTCGTCGACGGCGCGCCGGGCTTCGGCGGCGTAGTCCTCGGGGGTGTACGGGATCGCCGGGCACTGCTCACGGTTGGCCACCGCGCCCGAGATCGAACAGGTGATGATGACCGGGTCGTCGAGGCTCATGGGAGAAGAGCCGCCTCCATCGAAAGTGGGACGTGTCACTTCTCACTCTGACGGCGCACGGGCATCAGGTCAAGCGCCATTGCGCGAAGCCTCTAGATCAGAAAACCGTGCGATCAACTGGCCGAAAGTGTGCCTGCGGGATACCATGCGCGATCTCGGCACCCCTACCGCGAGGTAGGTTCGCAAAGCCAGAGGTCTCCGCGTGTGCGCTTCCCGCCCGCACGAGACGGCTCGGCTGCACGCGGCCCCTGTCGCCGCCGCACCCCGACACCGACCCGGAGAACCATGATCAAGCGCGCGTCCGCCCTCCTCGCCGCATCCTCCACCGCCTTGCTCGTCGCCGCCCCCGCCGCGACGGCGACCGACATGACGCCCCTCGTCAGCTGCGTCGAGAAGACCTCCACCGGCTACCTGGCGCACTTCGGCTACCGCAACGACGAGCCGAAGACCATCACGCGCTCGGTCGCCATCGAGACCGGCGTCTGGAGCTGGCCGCGCTACCGCTGGCTGAACATGGTCTACGACGGCGCCTGGACGAACACGAAGGCCCAGGCCGACGCGATCGACCGCGGCCAGCCCACGACCTTCCTGCCCGGCCGTCATGACGACGTGTTCACCGTGCCGTTCACGTCCGGCACGCTGACGTGGGCCCTCGTCGGCCGGTTCGCCGTCGCCAGCGACGCCAGCCCGCTCTGCGACACGCCCGATCCCGAGCCGGAGCCCGAGCCCGGACCCGGTCCCCAGCCCGAGCCCGGCCCCGCGCCGGTCGCCGACCAGGCGCCCGCCCCGACGCCGGCTGCCGCCGGCACGCCCGCCCCGGTCGTCGCCGCCGCGCCGAAGGTGTGCACCTCGCGCCGCGTCCTGACGATCCGCCTGCGCGAGCGCAAGGGCCAGAAGATCCGCTCGGCCCGCGTCATCTTCAACAAGAAGACCATCTCGACCTCGCGGCGGACGACCGACGGCCGGGTCATCGCGAAGATCGACTTCCGCAAGCTGCCCAGCGGCCGCTTCTCGGTGCAAATCCGCGCGAAGCTGACAAACGGCAAGACCAAGACGTTCACCCGCAAGTACTACACCTGCAAGCCGAAGCTCGGGCCGGCCAACAAGCTCGGCTCGAAGACCGCGCTGTAGGACGGCGTGCCGCCCGCCGGGGCCCCGGGCTCCGGCGGGACGTCAGACCGGGACGACCGCGTTGCGCTTGAACGGGCGGTCGACGGTCTTGCCCTCGGCCATCTCCAGGGCCCGGGCGATCGTCGGCCGCGTGTCCCGCGGGTCGATGACATCGTCGATCATGTCGTTGCGCGCCGCGACGTAGATGTCGATGAGCTCGCGGTAGGCCGCGATGAGTTCCGCCTTCTTGGCGGCAGGATCGTCCGCCTCCTCGACCTGCTTGCGGAAGACGATCTCCACCGCCCCCTCCGCACCCATCACGCTGATCTCCGCGCTGGGCCACGCGACGATGAGGTCCGGCTCGTAGGCGCGGCCGTTCATCACGTAGTAGCCGGCGCCGTAGGCCTTGCGCAGCACGACGGTGATCTTCGGGACGGTCGCGTTGGCGACGGCGTGGAGCATCTTCGCCCCGTGGCGGATGATGCCCGCCTCCTCGACCTTCGTGCCGACCATGAAGCCGGGCACGTCGACGAGGAACACCAGCGGGATGCCGAACGCGTTGCACAGGTTCACGAAGCGCGCGGCCTTGTCGGCGCTGTCGTTGTCGAGGATCCCGCCGAGCTGCTTGGGCTGGCTGGCGACGATCCCCACCGGGCGGCCGCCAAACCGGGCAAAGCACGTGATGATCGTCTTTGCCCACTGCGGCTTCATGTCGAAGTACTCGCCGTCGTCGACGATCCGCCTGATGACCTCGTACATGTCGTACGGCTTGCGGTTCGACTCGGGCAGGACGTCGAGCAGGTCCTCGTCGCGGCGGTCGATCGGGTCGGGCGCGGGCGCCACCGGCGGGGCCACGCCGTTGTGCGACGGGAAGTACGAGAGGTAGCGCTTGATCGCGTCGATGCACTCCTCGTCGCTCTTGACCTCGAGGTCGCCGACCCCGCTCTTGCGGCAGTGCACGCGCGAGCCGCCGAGCTCCTCCTGCGTGACGTCCTCGCCCACCGCGGCGCGCACGAGGTGCGGGCCGGCGAGCGCCATCGAGCCGCGGCCCTTCACCATGGGGACGAAGTCCGCGAGCCCGGGGATGTACGCCGTGCCCGCGGCGCACGGGCCCATGAGGGCGGCGACCTGCGGGATGACGCCCGACGCGACGACCTCCTCGCGGAACAGGTGGCCCGATCCCGCGAAGAGCGAGCCGACCGCCTCCTGGATGCGCGCCCCCGCGCTGTCGAGCAGCCAGACCATGGGCATGCGCTTGGTCAGCGCGAGCTCCCGCAGCCGCGTGACCTTCAGCTCGCCGGTCATGCCCATCGAGCCGGCCATGACCGTGAAGTCGTATGCGCAGGCGGCGACGAGGCGCCCGTCGACCTTGCCGTAGGCGGTGATGACGCCGTCGGCGGGCGCGTCCTTGCCCTCGAGCCCGCGCACGGAGTGGTGGATGCCCGCGTGGATCCCGAGCTCGGTGTAGTCGCCCTCATCGAAGAGCAGCGCGAGGCGCTCACGGGCCGTGAGCTTGTCCGCCGCATGCTGACGCGCGATGCGTTCGGCGCCGCCGCCCTGGGCGGCGTGCTCCCGGCGGGCGTGCAGGTCCTCGACGAGCGGGCGCAGGAGCGAGGGCGGCGGGGTCTCGATGCTCATGCCCGGGATCGTACTGCCGAAAGTAGGACGTGCC
>SYBY01000215.1 GCA_005788585.1 Actinomycetota bacterium
CGTCGTCACCGAGCTGCCGTTCACGGTGAAGAAGGGCGGCGACACCGGCCTCATCCGCAAGATCGTCGACCTGGTCAAGGACGGCAAGCTCACCGACATCGCCGACGTCTTCGACGAGAGCGACAAGCGCGGCATGCGCCTCGTCATCGAGCTCAAGCGCGACGCCATCCCCGAGGTGGTGCTCAACCAGCTCTACAAGCACACGCCGATGCAGACCACGTTCGGCGTGAACATGGTCGCGCTCGTCGACGGGGTGCCGCGGACGCTCGGGCTCGTCCCGATCATCCACAACTACGTCCAGCACCAGCGCGACATCATCGTCCGCCGGTCCAAGCACGAGCTCGGCGTCCTCGAACGCCGCGTCCACGTGCTCAAGGGCCTGCTCATCGCGCTGGACCACCTCGACGCGATCATCGACCTCATCCGCAAGTCACGCGACCGTGACGCGGCCCGGACCGAGCTCATGGCGCGCTTCGACCTCAGCGAGATCCAGGCCTCCGCGATCCTCGACCTGCGCCTGTCGCAGCTGACGGCGCTCGAGGCCGACGCGGTCCAGACCGAGCACGACGACAAGGTCGAGCGCATCGGCGAGCTGCGCGAGCTGCTCGGCGACGAGACGAAGGTCTACGCCGTCATCAAGGACGAGCTCAACGAGATCGTCGAGCGGTTCGGGGACGAACGACGCACCCGGATCACCGACTCCGAGGACGAGATCGACATCGAGGACCTGATCGTCGACCAGCAGATGGTCATCACGATCACGCACTCGGGCTACATCAAGTCCCTGCCGCTGCACACGTACCGCCAGCAGCACCGCGGCGGCCGTGGCGTCATCGGCATGGACATGAAGGACGGGGACTTCACCGAGCACCTCTTCGTGTGCTCGAGCCACGACTTCCTGCTGTTCTTCAGCAATCGCGGCAAGGTCTACCGCAAGAAGGTCTACGAGCTGCCGGAGGCCCAGCGCACGGCGAAGGGCCGGGCGCTCGTGAACATCCTGCCGCTGCGCGAGGGCGAGCGGATCCAATCCGTGCTGTCGACCCGCGACTTCACCGAGGGTCAGTACGTGATGTTCGCGACGAAGGCCGGCGTCGTGAAGAAGACCGAGTTCCTCGCGTACAACACGCCGATCAAGGCTGACGGCATCATCGCGATCAAGATCCGCGACGACGACGAGCTCATCAGCGTCCAGCGCACCAGCGGCGACGACGACATCCTGATCGTCTCGCGTGAGGGGCTCGCCGTCCGGTTCCACGAGAGCGACGTCCGCGCGATGGGCCGGGACACCTCGGGCGTGCGCGGCATGAACATCACCGGCAAGGACAACGCCGTCCTGACGATGGTGGTGGCGCGAGACGACCAAGAGCTCCTGGTCGTCACCGAGGGCGGCTTCGGCAAGCGCACCAGCGTGGCCGAGTACCGCAAGACCAACCGCGGCACCAAGGGCGTGCAGACGATCAAGTTCAGCGAGAAGCGCGGCGGCCTGGCCGCAGCGCTGGTCGTCCGGCCGCACGAGTCGCTGCTGTTCATCTCCCGCGACGGCATGGTGCAGCGCACGGGGGTCGAGGGCATCCGCCAGACCGGCCGCGCGGCCCAGGGCGTCACCGTGATGAACGTCCGCGGCGACGACGTCGTCAGTGCCGTCGCACTGGTCGTCGAGTCCGACGAGGACGCCCAGCGCGGGGCCGAGATCACCGGGCTCGGGGAGGCGCCGCCGGAGGAGGGCGACGCCGTCGTCGCGACCGATCCGCCGGCCGAGGAACCGGACAGCGGGACGGACGAATAGCGGACGCGCGCCGGAACGGGTCGAGACCGTCCCGACAGTTCGCTATTTTGGGATCACCAGAGAAAGGAGGTGGTCCGTATCTGTAGTGACAGTTCTTGCGGGACCCTGGAGGTGCCCGGCCGCTGAGGCCGGACGTGCTGGCTGACCCCAGCGAATCCACCCGGGCCACCGCCGCTCTGGATGCCGGATCTGGTCCTCCCGGCCGTTAGACCAGTTCAGGGCGGAACACACCAGCAGTTCTCGAATCGAGGGGCGTCCCATTGGGGCGCCCCTCGTGCGTTGGGCCGCATCTGTACGCTCCGCGGCGCATGGAAGCCACTCAACTACGGCTGACCGCCGTCCCGCCAGTCCTCGTGCGGCTCACCGTCGCCGCCCTCGTGCTCGGCGCCTGCACCGCGGCGGCCATGGTCGCGATCAGCCTCGATCTCCTCGCATGGACGGAGTCCGACGTCGAGGCGCTGCCCACCAGTGGCGAGCTCGAGGTCCCCGCGCGGCTGACGACCATCATGGTCTGGCTCGCCGCCGGTGTGCTCTGGGCGGTCTGGCTCTGGCACGCCCTCGCCCGCGTGTCCTCCCTCGGCGCCCTCCGCACCCAGCCGGCGGTGACGCTCACCCTCCTCTTCGTCCCGGTGGTCTCCTGGGTCACCACCAAGCGCGCCCTGAACGACCTGTGGCGGATCACCGCGTCACCACCGGCGCGTGCGCTGCCCCTTCAGGCGCTCATCCAGGCGTGGTGGGCGATCACCGTGCTGTTCATGGTGGCGTTCGGCGTCGCGTTCGCGCTGATCCCCCCGACGGACGCCGACGTCGAGGCGTTCGCCCGGTCCTACCGCGCCGACGCCATCGCCTTCGCGCTCGCCACCGTCGCGGCGGCGCTGGGTGCCGCGGTCACGTGGGCGGTCTCGCGTCGCCTGACCACGCTCCTGTCGTCCGCCGGCCCCGCGGACGCACCCCTCACCCGGCCCACGGAACCGCCCGTCGTCGTTGCGGCCCGGCGTGCGCCACTCGCCGTCCGTGCGTCCGGCTGGATCGCGTGGGGGTCGGCCGCACTCGCCGCGATCTACGCCTCGCTCGCCGGCTGGTTCGCGGTCGAGGAGCCAGACCCCGACCTCGTCGCGGCGTTGGAGCTCGGGTTGACCGGGCCGCTGTCGATTGCCCTGCTCGTCCCGCTCGTCCTCTGGCTGGTCTGGTTTCACGCGGCCGTCCGCGCCCTCCACGCCGCGCGGGGTGGTCCCGGAGCGACCTGGGCGACCGTGGCGTGGTTCGTCCCGCCATGGTGCTTCGTCACCCCGTGGCGCATCCTCGGGCGCCTGGTCGACGAGGCCCACCACCCGGAGGCGCGGTCATCGCTCCGCGCCGCGTGGGTCACCTGTTGGCTGGCGCTCGCAGCCGTCGTGCCAACCACCGTCGTGACCGGCACCACGGATCCCGCCACCTTGCAGTGGTACGCGCCCGTCACCGCCCTGTCCTTCGCTCTCGGCGCCGTCTGCTCCTTCGCGATCCGCCGCGTCACCCGCGCGGCGACATCCGCCTGATCTACGCCGCCTCCGCGACCCCTGCCTCAGGCAGCCACGGCTTCCACGCCCCCGGGATGTGGGGGCTCGCGACGTGGATGAACACCTGCGGGTGCGGGACCCGCGGCACGCGCTTCGGGATCATGTTCGCCTGCTTGGGCAGCTGGTCGCCCTTACGCCGGTTGCACGGCGCGCATGCCGCGACGATGTTCTCCCACGTCGAGCCCCCGCCCTTTGACCGCGGGATGACGTGGTCGACGGTCAGCTGCGAGCGGGCGCCGCAGTACTGGCACTCCCACCCGTCGCGGGCGAAGACGGCGCGCCGCGTGATCTTCCGCTGGTGGGTGTCGCGCGGCACCTTGACGTAGGTGACGAGGCGGATGACGACGGGCCGCGCCATCGACGTGGTCTCCGACCGCAGCTCCCACGATCCGTGCTCGACGACCTCGGCCTTCTCCTTCAGGAGCAGGACGGCGGCGCGCCGCACGGTGCAGACGTTGATCGGCTCATACGTCGCGTTGAGAACAAGCACCCTGCCATTGGCGCCACGGCTTGCGCCGCCGCCAGCATCTGGTCCGTACCGCGGGTGCTCAGAGAGCGGTACGGACCCGGGTGGGCCTGGTGGAGTGAGGACGTCACCTGGCATGGCCTGGCCGAGTCTACTGACCCGATCCCCGAACCCAGAACGAATCGGCTCCCGCCGCGCCAGCTTCCGGTGCTACGCGGGGTAGCTGCCGAGGACCCGCACGTGCTCGCAGTGCGCCCGCAGGCCCTCGACGGCGGCCTGCGCATCGTCGGTGTCCAGGCCGAGCGCCAGGTCGACGAAGAACCGGTAGTGGCCGAGCTGGCCCCGCAGCGGCCGGGACTCGATCTTCGTGAGGTTCACGTGTCGGCGGGCGAACTCCGACAGACAGTCGGCGAGCCAGCCGGGGGTGTCGTCGCCCGATCCCCAGAACACCAGCGAGGTCTTCGTTGGAGCCTCCACCGGCGCGTCGCGGCGCCCGACCCAGACGAAGCGCGTCTCGTTGCCCGGCAGGTCTTCAATGCCGGCGGCGAGGACCGTACCGCCGTAGAGCTCGGCCGCCCGCCGGGTGCCGATCGCCGCCCAGGGCTGCCCGGCGGCGGCTGACACCTCGCGGACCGCGTCGGCCGTCGACGACGCAGCCACAAGCTCGGCCTCCGGAACGTGCGCCCGCAGCCAATGCGCGCACTGGCCCAGCGGCTGCGGATGCGAGACCACGCGGCGCACGTCGGCCTCGGCCAGCGGGCCGGCGGCCACGAGCAGATGTGAGACCGCCAGCACCTGCTCGCCGACGATGGCCACGTCCGTTCGGTCGGCGAGCGTGTCGAGCGTCTGGGCGACGGAACCCTCGATGGAGTTCTCGATCGGCACGGCGGCCTCGTCGGCCCGCCCCTCGGCCACCGCCTCGATGGCGTCGGCGATCGTCGCCTGGGGCACGAGCTCCGCGCCGGCCGCGCGTGGTGCCGTCGCTGCGGCCTCCTCGGAGAACGTTCCGGCCGGGCCGAGGTACGCGACCTTCACGGCGCGTCCGGGTCCGGCTCGGCGGGCGCCGGTGCGGGCTCGGGCTCGGGCTGCGGGGTGCTCGACCGCGCGAGCCGGATCGCCTCCTCCTCCTCCGGGGAGAGCTGGAGCTCTCCGCGTCCGGAGATGACCTGCTTGGCGTACAGCCGCGCCTGGTCGCGGTGGTGGATCGACGACAGCACGACGCCGCACTGCCGGTCGTCGAGCAGGGCGATCGAGGTGGACTGCCGTCCCGACATCTCGTTGTACGCGTCGTAGCGCAGCAGCCCCACCCGGGTCACGGCGCCATCGACGCGCTCCTCGACGACGTCCAGCCGCCGATCCAGGCGCCCGGCGGCGTCGGTGATGAACGCGTGCAGGGCCTCGAACTCGTGGTGCAGCTGCGCGGCGTGCGCGATGAGGTCCTGCGAGCCGTAGTCGCCGAGCACCTGCGTCTGCGCCAGGCGCATCCGGCGCAGCGCGCGCCACTGCAGCACCGCGAGCACGAGCGCGATCAGCGCGACGGCGGCGGCCGCGACCGCCACGATCCCCACGGTGGAGGTGATCTCGTCCATCGCCAGCGGACGGTAGCGAGCGCGCGGGCGGCGCGACGGCTACCGGGTGAACAGCGCCGTGTACTCCTGGCGGTTGTTGTCGGTCTTCTCCTCGCCGGGGACCTGGAGGACCTCGACGGTGATGGTGGCCGGGGTGCCGATCGGCGGGGCCTCCCCGAGGGGGACCGCGACCTCGGCCTCGGCGCCTGCGGTCGTCTGGTCGACGGTCTTCGTCGCGCTGACCGACTCGCCCGTCTGCGGCTTGACCGTCACCCGGACCCGGACGTTCTCCTCGTTGTTGTCGCCCTGGTTGGCGAACGTCACGTTGAACGTCGGGTTGCCGCTGGCGGGGATGCGGTTCGGCGTCCCGCCCGGCTGCAGGGTGGTGTCGCCCACGCTCGTGCTCACGAGCCCGTGGCCGTGCAGGCCCGGGGCGACGTTCTCGTCGTCCTGGCTGGCGTTCTCGTTCGTGTCCTCGGACGCGGTGCCGCCGATGCGACCGGCCACCGTGCCGGCGTCGAGCCAACTGAGACTGGTGAGCACCCGGCTGTCGGTCACCGGGTCGCCGATGTCCTGGTCGGTCAGCGCCTCGCGCACGAACGGCTGCACGCGCTGCGACCAGACGACGTCGGACGCCAGCAGCTTCTCCATCTGCCCGGCGATCTGGCTGGTCGCCTCCTCGGCCGCGGCGCGCTCGCTGCCCCGCGCCGTCGGGATGCGCTGCGCGATGCGCGCCATGGCCTCCTCGCGGAACTGGAGCGCCAGCAGCAGGTTCGCCTGGGCGGGCTCCATGTCGCCGGGCACCGACAGATCCCGCGCTGCCTGCACCTGCTGCTCGGCCCGGGCGCGCAGCGTGTTCAGCTCGGTCTGCTGGTCGGCCGGCGCGAGGTCGCCCTGCACGAGCGTCTCGAGGAACGCGGCCGTCGTCTCCCCCGAGTCCTGGGCCAGGCCCGTCACGTCGCGGTTGTAGTCCTTCAGCGCGTTCTCCTTGCGACTGTCCAGGCAGCCGCGGATGCCGAAGAACAGCAGCAGGAGGATGAGCAGGCCCAGCCCGGCCGCGACCGCGCGGCGCACGAGTAGCTGCTGGTGATCGGGCATGCCGCCGCCAGGACCGGACGGTGCCGGACGGCGGGTGCGGGACTGCTGGGTACGGGGCTCGTCGCCCTCGTCAAAGAACGACACAGGGACGCTCCGGGCGGAGGGAAAGAAGGCGCGCACTATCTCCGAGGGAGAACATGCACCATGCAAGTTTGCCGTCACCGTCGGTCCTCCTGCATTTTCAGGCAGGCCGGCGGGGTCATCCGGCGAACGTGAGAGGCGGTGCACCAGGCCCGTTCCGCCCCCGTCACCGTCGATGACGACGACCTGCTGCTCGGCCGCTATCGCCTGCTCTCACGGCTGGGCGAGGGCGGCATGGGCGTCGTCTGGCTGGCCGAGGACACCCGGCTGCATCGGCGCGTCGCGGTCAAGCGGATCGGCGGCGGCGCCGAGGTCGGCGGCCCCAAGCGCGCCGGGCGCGAAGCGGTCGCCGCGGCGCGGCTGGCCCACCCCGCGGTCGTCGCGCTGTACGAGGCGGGGCAGGCCGAGGACGGCGACTGGATCCTGGTCTGCGAGCTCGTGCGCGGGCCGACGCTCCAGGCGCTCATGCGCGACGGTGCGCTGTCCGACCGCGATGTCGCCGAGATCGGGATCGCGCTGTGCGACGCGCTCGAGCACGCGCACAGCCGCGGCGTCGTCCACCGGGACATCAAGCCGGCGAACGTCATCTGCCCCGACACGTCGGACGAGGCCGGCGCGGTGGCGAAGCTGACGGACTTCGGGGTCGCGCGGCTGGCGGGCGACGACAGCCTGACCCGCACCGGCGACGTGCTGGGGACCCTGACGTACATGGCGCCCGAGCAGGCGCGGGGTCGCGCGGCGGGGCCGCCGGCCGACGTCTACGCCCTGGGGATCGTCCTGTACGAGGCGCTGGCGGGCGTCAACCCGCGCCGGGGGGCGAACGCGGCGGAGACGGCCCGTCTCGTGGATGTCGACATCACTCCGCTCGAGCGCGTGCGCCGCGATCTGCCCGAGGAGCTGTGTGACGCGATCGATCGGGCCCTCGCCGTGGACCCGAGGGCCCGCCAGAAGCCCGGGGCGCTGCGGGCGGCCCTGCGCCGTGCGATCCCCGACCTCGACGACGAGCCCGGTCTGATCACCGGCGGCCCCATGGAGACGGTCACGCACGTCCTGCGGGCTGGGACCCGTTTCGCGCGCGACGTGACGCAGGTCGCACACGGCCGCTGGCACCCTGAGGATGAGGTCCCCGTGCACGCCGCGGGGGTGCTCGACCCCCGGGATGTGCCGCCCCGCCGCACGACCGCGGTCCCGGCGCGTGCCGGTGCCGCGGCGCTGGCGGGGGTCCTGGTGGCCGGTGCGCTCAGCTGGGCGCGACCGGAAGCGATGCCGTCCCCGTGGCTGCTGGCGATCGGCGCCGCCTTCGCCGTCCTCGTGCTTCCCCGGCTGGGGTGGCTGCTGACTGCGTGCGGCGTCGTCGGCGCGGTGGCGCTGCGCGAGCCCGGCACCGCGATCCTGCTCGGCGCCATGCTCGCCCCCGTCCCGCTGCTGCTGCCCCGGGCCGGGACGGCGTGGTCCATGCCGGTGCTCGCGCCGCTGCTCGGCCTGGCCGGCCTGGCGGGCGCCTTCCCCGCGCTCGCGGGCCAGGCACGGGGCGCCGCGGTCCGCGCCGGACTGGGAGCGCTCGGCGCGTGGTGGGTGTTGCTCGCCGCCGTGCCCCTGGAGACGGCGCTCTATCTGGGTGACGGCGACAGCGCGTGGACCGGCACCACCTCCGCAGCGGCGGACGTCCTCGCGGACGTGGTCTCCAGCGGCGCGATCGCGCTGGTCGCGATCTGGGCGATCGCCGCTGCGCTCCTGCCGGTCCTCGTGCGCGGATGGAACGCCGCGGCCGACATCGCAGCGGCGACCGGCTGGGCGGCAGGCACCGCCGCCGCGACCGACGGCGTGGCGACGGCGCTGGCCCTCCCACGGCCGCACGGCCTCGTGGCGGGAGCCGTGGTCGCGGGCGTCGTGGCGGTGGTCGCCCGCGCGGTGGCGGACCCGCCCCGGTGACGCCGGACTACGATTCCCCCCAGCGATGAGCGTCCTGCGCAATCTCGAACGCACGCTCTCCGAGTTGGTGGAGGGCACCTTCGGGCGGGTCTTCCGCTCCGAGGTCCGTCCCGTGGAGCTCGCGCGCAAGCTCGTGCGGGAGATGGACGACCACAAGACGGTGTCGCTCTCGCGCACGTACGTGCCGAACGAGTACGTGCTGTACCTGTCCGAGGCCGACCGGGCGAAGTACGAGGGCGTCGAGCAGGAGGTCGCCGGCGAGCTCTGCGCGTATCTGCTCGAGCACGCGCGCCGCGAGAAGCTGGCACTCGTCGCACGTCCAGTGGTGGAGTTCCGCACCGACAGCCGGCTGTCGCTCGGCGAGTTCGGCATCCAGGCGCGGCTGGTGCGCCCCGCCGAGCCTGAAGCCGGAGGCGCTGCGGCCGTCCAGGCCGACCACGGGCACACGATGGTCTACTCGACCGCCGACCGGGTCCGGGGCGCCGTCGAGTCCGCGCAGGTGAGCAACCCGGCGCCGGTCAAGCCGCTGCTGCTGGCCGAGGGCCGCCGCCACGTCGTCCCGCCCGGCGGTGCGCTGCTCGGGCGCAGCCGCGACTGCGACGTCGTGCTGTCCGACCCCAACGTGTCCCGCCATCACGCCGAGGTGCGGCCGGGCGGCGAGACGGGCTGGACGGTGCGTGATCTGGGATCGACGAACGGGGTGCGCGTCAACGGCCGTGACGTCCGCGGGGAGCAGCCGCTGCACGCCGGCGATCAGCTCGAGCTGGGGACGGCGCCGGTGACGTTCGAACTGTCGTAGCGGCCCGCGCGCCGGTTCCGGCGGGCGATCCGCGAAGATGCATCCGTGGTCGAGCCCGCCTCCGTCGCACTGAAGTTCGCCTTCCTGGCGATCCTGTACCTGTTCCTGCTCTGGGTCGCCCGCAGCGCGCTCAAGGACCTGCGCCGCGAGACCGTGGTCGCGGGACCCTCCGCGACGCCGCGCTCGCCCGTGCCGCCGCCGGACGCCACCGGCCTGCACTCTGCCGCCCAGGGCGTCGGTATGGGCGGCGATTCCCCGCGTCTCGTCATCACGTCGGTTCCCGGGCACCAGCCGGGCGCCGCGTACGATCTGACGGGTGATTGCACGCTCGGGCGCGGCGACGTCGAAATCCACCTGGAGGACCCCTTCGCGTCGGGCCGCCACGCGCGCCTGACCCGGCAGGGGAGCGTCATCGTGCTCGAAGACCTCGGGTCCACCAACGGCACCTACCTCAACGAGGAGCCCGTCCAGGGGCCGCAGCCGCTGCATCCCGGGGACCGGATCCGCATCGGCGACTCCATCTTCACGTTCGAGGACTCGTGAGCATGCTCCGCGTCAGCGAATACGCGTCGGTCACGGACACCGGCCGCCAGCGCCGCGCCAATGAGGACGCCCTGTTCGCGCGCACTCCGGTGTTCGTGGTGGCCGATGGCATGGGCGGCGCGCAGGCCGGCGAGGTCGCGTCCACGACGGTGATCGAGGCGTTCGGCGAGGGCATGCCGGAGCTGTCGCCCGAGCAGGCGCTGACCGAGGTCATCCAGACCGCGAACGCCCGGATCCACGAGATGTCCCGGACCGACGTGCACCGCGCGGGGATGGGGACGACCGTCACCGCCGCCCACGTGGGCGAGCACGACATCGCCGTGGCGCACGTGGGGGACTCGCGCGCGTACCGCTGGCGTGACGGCGCGCTCGAGCGGCTGACCGAGGACCACTCGCTCGTCGAGGAGCTGCGCCGCCAGGGCAAGCTCACCGCCGAGGAGGCCGAGGAGCACCCGCAGCGCTCGATCATCACCCGCGCCCTCGGGCCCGAGCCCGACGTCCTGGTCGACACGGCATCCTGGCGCGCCCAGGCGGGTGACCTCTACCTGCTCTGCAGCGACGGCCTGACGTCGATGATCAGCGAGGAGGCCGTCGCGGAGGTGCTCGCCACGGAGACCGCGGGCGAGCCGCTCGAGGCCATCGCGCGCAGGCTCGTCGCCGCCGCGAACGAGGCAGGCGGCCGCGACAACATCACCGTGGTCCTGTTCCGCATCGAGGAGGTCGGCGGCGCCGCGGCGGCGCCGGACGAGCAGGCGACGATGGCCGGCGGCGACGCGCCGACGGCCGCGCAGATCCGCGCCGCCGTCCAGGACGCCGACAGCGCCGCGGCCGAGGCGCAGGCGCGGCGCCTGCAGCCGCGGGCGCCCCAGGAAACCTCCGAGGACCAGACGCTCGGGCGCACGCGCGGCCGCCGGCTCCTCATCGCCCTGGGCGTGGCGGTCTTCCTGGGCATCCCGATCCTGTTCGGCGCGTACGCCGCGTCGCAGGCCGTGTACTTCGTCGGCAGCAGCGACGGCTTCGTCGCGATGTACCGCGGACTGCCGTACGACCTGCCGTTCGGCCTCGATCTCTACACGCTGAACTACACGAGCGGCGTGCCGGTCGACGCCGTGGAGGAGGCTCGCCGCGAGGAGCTGCTCGACCATGCGCTGCGCTCCCGCGAGGACGCCGCGGACCTCATCAACCAGCTCGAGCGAGGCGAACTGGCGACTGCGCCGACCCGATGAGCGCACGTAATCGCGAGCTGCTGGCGCTGATCCCCGCCTCGCTCCTGGTCACCGTGGGGTTCGCCGCGGTGTTCATCCAGGAGGACGACCTCATCAGCGACGCATCGCTGACGTACGGCGGCGTGTTTCTCGGGTTGTGCTTCGTGGCGCACCTCATCATCCGCTTCACGCTGCCCGACGCGGACCCGTACCTCTTCCCGCTGGTCGCCCTACTCGCCTGCTTCGGGCTGGTGATGATCTACCGGATCGACGAGACGCTGGCCCGCGAGCAGGCGCAGTGGTTCGTCATCGGGCTCATCGTCTTCGCGGCCACGATCCTGCTGCTGCGGCGCGACTACCGGGTGCTCGAGCGCTACCGGTACACGATCGCGCTGCTCGGGATCGTGCTGCTCCTGCTGCCGCGCGTGCCGGGGATCGGGGCGCAGGTCAACGGGGCGTACCTGGGGATCGACCTCGGGCCGATCGCGTTCCAGCCCGCCGAGCTGGCGAAGATCTGCATCATCGTCTTCCTGGCGTCGTACCTGCGCGACACGCGGCAGATGCTCGTGCAGGGCGCCCGGCGGTTCGCCGGCATCACGTTCCCGCCGCTCAAGCACCTCGGGCCGCTGCTCGTGGTGTGGGGCGCGGCGATGGTGCTCCTGGTCTTCATCCGCGACCTCGGCTCGTCGCTCATGTTCTTCGGGGCGTTCCTCGCGATCCTCTACGTCGCGACCGACCGCGCGTCGTTCGTCGTCATCGGGTTCTCGATGTTCGCGTTCGGGGCGTGGTTCTTCGCGTCGACGGTCGGCCACGTCGCGGACCGCATCGACGCGTGGCAGCACCCGTTCGACGACGAGCTCTACGACCAGGTCGGCGGCAGCTACCAGATCGCGCAGTCCCTCTTCGCCCAGGCCGACGGGGGCGTGGCGGGAGCCGGCTTCGGGCAGGCGCTCATCGAG
>SYBY01000216.1 GCA_005788585.1 Actinomycetota bacterium
CAGCGGCTCCAGGAGAAGGGAGAGGTCCAGGGTGGGTGCCGAGTGCGTCAGCGCACCGATCGAGATCCAGTCTATCCCGGTCTCCGCGTGGGCCCTCAGCGTCTCGCGGGTCATGCCGCCGCTGGCCTCCAGCGTCGCCCGTCCTGCGACCTCCGTCACGATCGCGCGTAGCGCCGGCGGATCCATGTTGTCCAGCAGCAGCCGCGTGCCACCGGCGGCCAGCGCCTCGCGGACCTGGTCGGCGGTCTCGCACTCGATCTCCAGCGGGAGGTCGGGGAACCGCTCGCGCGCGGCGGTCACGGCAGCCGTGACGCCCCCGGCCATCGCGATGTGGTTCTCCTTGATGAGGATCTCGTCGAAGAGGCCGATCCGGTGGTTGTGCCCGCCGCCGGCGACCACCGCCGCCTTCTCCAGCAGCCGCAGGCCCGGCGTCGTCTTGCGGGTGTCGAGGATCTTCGCGCCCGTGCCCTCCACCTCGCGCACACAGGTCGCCGTGAGGGTCGCGATCCCGGAGAGGTGACCGAGGAAGTTCAGCGCCGTGCGCTCGGCGGCCAGCAGCGCCCTGGCGTCGCCCTCGATCTCGAGCACCGGGCCACCCTCGCGCCACGTGGCCTCCGGTCCGGTGCGCTCCAGGCGCACGTCCGGGTCGCAGCGGCGGAACACGAGCTCGGCGACGTCCAGGCCGTAGACGACACCCGGCGCCTTCTGGGTGATCTGCGCGCGGGCGCGGGTCCCGTCGGGGACGGTCGAGAGGCTCGTCACGTCGCCCGCGCCGACGTCCTCGGCCAGGGCGCGCTCGACGAGCTCGGAGAGATGGTCGGAGCTGAGGGGTGTCACCGTACGCGAGGATATGGGCCGCATCGCCGACCAGGCCCCCACCCCCACCGCCGCACAGCTGCTGGGCACGTGGCTGCCCGACCCCGAGGTGGTCACACGCCACCGGCGCCGCGCACCCGCGGGCCCAGACGCGCTGTGGCGCGCCGCGCGCGACGTGCGCCTGGACGACACCCGCGCTCTGGGACGGCTCGTGCGCTGGCGGATCCCCGGGACACCGGGCGACCTGCCCTACGCCGAGCTCTTCGCGCGCCGGCCCTTCACGGTCCTCGACGAGGGACCCGGCTGGTCCGTATCCGGGCTCTGCGGGCGGATCTGGACCCTGACCCGCGACTACCCCGAGCTCGACGGCCTCGACGCGTTCGCGCGGTGGTCGGTGCCGGGGACGGTGCGCGTCGCCTTTGCCCACTGGGTCGAGCCCGATGGTGAGGGCAGCGTGCTGATCAGCGAGGCGCGCGTGCAGGCCGTCGACCGCCGCGCGGCGCTACGCCTGCGTTCGCTCTGGCTCGCGGTCGGGCCGTTCGAGCGGCTGATCGGCGCGGAACCGCTGGCGCTCGCGGCGTCCCGTGCGGACCGGGAGGCGTGACGCCTCGCCGTACGTCGACCCCCGCTCGAGCCCCGCGAGCGTGGTCGTCCCCGCGTACACGGTGCGGCGCCCCCGCCGGACGGTGAGGCGCAGCTCCCCGGCGAGGTGCTGGGCCGCCGCACGCTCGAGGTGCCGGCGCTCGGCCGGCAGCGGCACGGGGAGCAGGTGCGGCGACGTCCCGTTCGGATGGCCTTCGATCTCGACCTGGTGCACGGGGCCGCGGGCGCGCAGCCGCCAGCCGTCGCGCCCCACCTGCACGCCGATCGGGACGAGCGGCCGGACGAAGTGCAGCAGGTCGTCGCCCAGCCGCACGACCAGGGCGGTGGCGACCGTTCCGAGCGGGCCGAGCGTCGCGCGCCCGCCTGCGAACGCGATGCAGGCGTCCGGACGGTCGAACCCGTGGGCCTGACCCCACCACCACGCGGCCGGGAACCCGCCCGGCCCCCAGTTCTTCTCACCGTAGGCGGTGGCGCCGTCGAGGTCGATGACGCGGCCGTCCACGGTCGCGGTCCCCGTCACGCGCGCGCCGAGCAGATGCGGGTGCCAGTACTGGCTCAGCCCGGGCAGCACCTGCGCCGGCCCGATGCCCCCGAACCGCCGTCGCGGCCAGTGGGCGTGGTCGGCGAGTGCGACGTCCAGCGAGGTGTCCGCGCCCACACGGAGGGTGAGCCGGTCGCGCGTGGCCCGCAGGTCCGCCCGTGCGCCGTCCTGCGCCGCGACGTGCAGCCCGCGCCGCGAGGCATGCGCCGCGCCCACCGCGGCGTCCCGGACCACGCCGTCCGGATGCGCCGCCAGGCCGACGGTTCCCCATGCCCGTCCCGCGGCATCCCGGTTGACGCCCGCGAGGACGACGAGCACCGTGCGGCTCGGGACGTGCGTGATGCGCCAGAAGTACCCCTCGAAGCCCGTGCCGTGGTAGCCGCTGGGGTCACCGAAGGGCAGATCTGCGCCCGTGCGACGGTAGGCGGCGAGCACCCGCCTGATGCTCGCACAGTCGATGTCCGCCCGCACGACATGCCGCTGTCGCGTTGACGGCGGTGCGCGCGGTCAACGCGACACGAGCACCGTGACCCGGCGGAACTCCGGGTCGCTGGCGCCGTGCAGGCGCGCCCCGCCGGAGACGAGCTCGCGCAGGTAGCGCACCGTGTCGGCCGTGATCTCCTCGCCCGGCAGGAGCGCCGGGATGCCGGGCGGGTAGCCCGCGATCGACTCGCAGGAGATCCGGCCGACGGCGTCGTCGACGTCGACCACCTCGGTGGCGCCGAGAAACGCGTCGCGCGGGGCCACCGCAGCCACCGCCTCACCGTGCAGGGGCGAGCGGACCACCGGGATCTCGCGGCCGGGCTGCGCGATCCGTTTGATCGTCTCGTCGAGATCACCCGCGAGGCGGACCAGCGCGGACGCCGGTTCGGCGATCCCGACGACGAGGACGACGATCGCGTGGGTCGCGAGCTCCGGATGGATGTCGTAGCTCTGGCGCAGCGCGTCGGCGACCTCGAAGCCGGACCGGCCGGTCCCCCGCACGTCGAGCGAGATGCGCAGCGGGTCCCACGCGGCGACCCCGGGCCGGCCGACCAGCTCCTCACCGACCAGCGCGATCCCCGGGATGCCCGCGAGCGTGTCGCGCACATCGCGCAGCGCGGCCAGCGTGTCGTGGAGGATCGCCTCGCCGTGGATGGCCATCTGACGGCGCGCCGCGTCGAGAGAGCCCAGCAGCAGCGAATTCGGTGACGTCGATCGCACGAGGCGCACGGTCCGGGCGACCGCTTCGATGTCGACCCGCGAGTCCTCCCCGATGTGGAGCATGGCGCTCTGCGTCATCGAGCCGGCCATCTTGTGCGTGCTGGTGAGCACAGCGTCGGCGCCGAGGTGCAGCGCGCTGGGCGGCAGGTCGGGGTGGAAGCCGAAGTGCCCGCCCCACGCCTGGTCGACGACCAGCGGCACCCCCGCCGCGTGGGCGACCTCCGCGCACGCCCCGACATCGGCGACCATGCCGTAGTACGTGGGCGAGACGATGAACGCGGCCCTGGCGCCCGCGGTCCGCTCCAGCGCCGCTCGCAGCCCCTCCGGCGTGACCCCGTGGGCCATGCCGAGCGCCTCGTCGTACTCGGGGGCGACAAACGTGGGGCGCCCGCCTGAGAGCACCAGTCCGTCGACGACCGATGCGTGCGCGTTGCGCTGGACGACGACGGGCGCACCGAGCGGCGCCAGGGCCAGCGTCAGCGCGTGGTTGCCCTGCGTGGCGCCGTTGGTGAGAAACCACGTCCGCGCGGCGCCGTGTGCCTCTGCGGCGAGCGTCTCGGCCTTCTCGTACGGCGTGGGCGACGGGCCGACGTCGATGCCGCGGATGTCCTGCGGCACGTCCGCGGCGAGCGCCCGGTCGCCGATCGCGTAGCGCAGGCCCGGATCCGCCCCGGGGCCACCCTTGTGCCCGGGCACATGCCAGCGGCCGGCGCCGCGGAACGCATAGGCGACGACCGCGTCGAGGTAGGGCGTGCGCGGCTGCTCAGGACCCTGCCGCGTGCCCATGGGTCAGCTCGCCGGTGTCGCCGATCCCGCGCCGCGCAACAGCTCGGCCCGGACGAACGCGTCGAGGTCCCCGTCGAGCACGCGCTGGGCGTCGCCCATCTCGTGGTTCGTGCGGTGGTCCTTGACCATCGTGTACGGGTGCAGGACGTAGCTGCGGATCTGCGACCCGAAGTTCACGTCCTGCGCCTCGCCCTTCTCCTTGGCGATCTCC
>SYBY01000217.1 GCA_005788585.1 Actinomycetota bacterium
GGAGCGGGGGAACCAGTGGGGCCGTCAGGCCCCGGGGGCGAATCGCCGGAATCGATCCGGCGTAGCGCAGGTCCAAAGCGCGAGCCCGTCAGCTAACCCCGTAGGCGCGAGGACCAAGGAGTCGTTCGTCGTGCCCCAGAATCAGGAATCGCTGTCCGCGTCTGCGGACGTCATCTTCCGTCGCTCGCTGCGCGCCTCCCGCGCTCGTCGTGCGGCCGCGGCCCGTGCTGCGCGCCGAAGGCTGCGTGGTCGCGGTGGCGCCGTCGTCCTGTGCGGCGTGATCGCCCTCGGCGGCGGATCGGCCGTCGCCGCAAGCGGTGACCAGGACGCGCCGCCGAAGGCCTCGACGGCGTCCGACTCCGCGCTCAGCGGGGCTACGGTCCGGGCCGCCCAGCGCAAGCTCGGCGTCACCGCCGACGGCGCGATCGGACCCGTCACGCGGGCCGCCATCCGCGACTACCAGCGCGACGAGGACCTGAAGGTCACCGGTCGCCTCGACAACGCGACCCTGTCGGCCCTGGGCCTGCGCGGCCGCGCGGCGTCCGCGCAGGCCGACGGCGGGGCGACCGCCGATGAGGCCCCCGAACGGGAGACGAGCTCGTCGATCCCGGCCGACCTGCGGCGCACGCTGGAGAAGATCGCGGCGTGCGAGTCCGGCGGCGACCCGCGGGCCGTCAGCGCCAACGGCCTGTACCGCGGCAAGTACCAGTTCTCGCGCCCGACGTGGCGCTCTGTCGGCGGCAAGGGCGACCCCGCGAAGGCGTCGGAGTCCGAGCAGGACCGCCGCGCCGCGACGCTGTACAAGCGCGAGGGCGCCACGCCCTGGCCGCACTGCGGCCGGTAGCGGTCAGTCGGCCCAGCGGAGCGTCTCGGGCGGCTTGCGCATGCGCAGGATCCGCCCGGGCGCGCCGCCGAGGACGACGTTCTCCCCGAACTCCTTGTTGACGACGGTGTAGGTCCCTACGACCGAGTTGTCGCCGACCGTGCAGCCGCGCAGGAACGCCGCGCCGTACCCGATCCACACGTTGTGGCCGACGCGGACCGGCGCCTTCCAGATGCCCTGCTCGCGGATCGGCCGGTCGACCTCGCTGACCCCGTGGTCGAAGTCGATGAACATCACCCGGTCGGCCACGATGCACTCCCGGCCGATCGACACGTGCTGGTAGACGCTCCACACGCAGTCCTGGCCGACGATCGTCTTCGCGCCGATCCGCAGCTCGCCCTCGTGCACGCGGATCTTGCAGCCGGTCCCCAGCCAGGTCCAGCGGCCGAGCACGACCTTCGCCTCGGGGCCGATCTCGAAGGTCACGCCCGGGCCGATGAAGCACAGGCCGTCGGTCTGCAGCCGCCCGCGGAACTTCACCTTCAGCCACGCCCAGCGCGCGACGAGCCGCAGGTACTTGCGGTTGAGCATGTGGTGGCGGCGCGCGAAGCGCAGGAGGGCGAGCGGCCCGCCGGCGAGCGGTGGCGGCGGCGTGCGAGGGGGCGGGACCGAGGACATGTCGGCGGATCATTACCATCCGCCGTCGTCATGCCGACCGCCGCATCTCTCTCCGACCGCCTCCTGAGCGGCGACCGCCGCGCTCTGGCCCGCGCGATCTCGCTCGTCGAGAACGACGACCCCGCCGGCTGGGCGCTCGTCCGCGAGGTCTACCCGCACACCGGCAAGGCGCGGGTCGTCGGCATCACCGGCGCGCCCGGCGCCGGCAAGTCGACGCTCGTCGGCGCGATGACGAAGCTGCGCCGCGAGGCCGGCCACAGCGTCGGGGTGCTCTCGATCGACCCGTCGTCGCCGTTCACCCACGGCGCGATCCTCGGCGACCGCATCCGGCTCACCGACCACTTCCTCGACCCCGGGGTCTTCATCCGCTCGATGGCCAACCGCGGGGCGCTCGGCGGGCTCAGCGAGGCGTCGCTGCAGGCCGCGCTGCTCATGGACGCCGCGGGCCGCGACGACATCTACCTCGAGACCGTCGGCGTCGGCCAGGCCGAGGTCGACATCATCGACCACGCCGACACCGTCCTGCTCGTCCTGAACCCGGGCGGCGGCGACTCGATCCAGGCGCTGAAGGCCGGGATCATGGAGATCCCCGACGTCATCTGCATCAACAAGGCCGACCACCCGCTGACCGACACGATGGTCCGGGAGATCCGAGGCGTGCTGTCGCTGGCGCCGAGCGGCGGCTGGCCGGTGCCGATCGTGCGGACCGAGGCGGCACGGGGCGAGGGGGTCACCGAACTGCTCGCCAAGCTCGACGAGCACCGCGCCTACATCGAGGGTGAGGGCACGCTGTCCGAGCGCCGCCGCCGCAACCTGCGCAACGAGATCATGGCGCTGGCGGTCGCGCGGATGCGGCGCGAGATGGAAGCGCGCCTGGCCGACGACGCGGAGTTCGACCGGCTGGTCGACGAGGTCGCCGAGCGCCGCCTGGACCCCGCCAGCGCGGCCGCGCAGCTGCTGGGTGACGAGCCCGTCGATTCGTAGCGCTGCTGCGCACACACGCCGCAGGTCGGTCGGCAGGCTGGGCACATGCCCCGCTGCCCCGCCCACCTCGACGCGACATCCACAACAGTTGTGGACCTCGCGTCGCGCATCCGGACCGCGACGTGCAATGCACAGTAGTTGTGGATTGCACGTCGACCACGCCATCGCGCGGCTCGCGGCGCGTCAGCACGAACTCGTCGAACGCGACCAGCTCCGTGCGCTGGGACTCACACCCCGGCAGATCGACTACCGCCTCCAGGTCGGCCGGCTGCACAGGCGGCACCGCACCGTCTACGTCGTCGGCAGCCCGAAGCTGACCCTCGAGGGCGAGCGGCTCGCCGCCGTCCTCGCCGCGGGCCCGGGTGCCGTCCTCAGCCACGCCGCGGCCTGTCACCACTGGCGCCTGCTGCGCCATCGCCCGCCGCACCTCGACGTCACGGTGCGCACACCCGGCGGCAGGAGCACGAAGGGCTTGGTCATCCACCGCCATCCGACGCTGCGTCCGCAGGACACCACCACCCGGCTGCACATCCCCGTGGTTCGTCCTGCTCGCGCGATCCTCGATCTGGCGCAGACCTCTCCGCGAGCGCTGATCATCCAGGCGATCGACGAGGCGCACGTCCAGCGCCTCGCACGCGGGCCTCATCTCAACGCGGTGGTTGCGGCGTACCCGCGGCACCCGGCCGCACACGTCCTCAAGGACATCGTCACGACGCACATCGGCGGCAGCACCCTCACCGACACCGACCTCGAAGACCTCTTCCTCGAGATCTGCCGCAAGCACGGGCTGCCCCAGCCGGCCACGCAGCACCGGATCGGCCGGCTGACCGTCGACTTCGCATTCCCCGATGCGCGTATCGCGATCGAGACCGACGGCGGGAAGTACCACGGCACACCCGCGGCAGTGCGCCGCGACCATCGCCGGGACAGCTACGTCATCCGCAAGGGCTGGCAGGTGCTGCGGTTCTCCGACGAGCAGATCGAGCACCAGCCGGAGGTCGTGGCCGCCACCGTCCTCGCCGCGCTCAGGCCCCGAGCGCTCGCGCGATGACCATCTGCTGCACCTCGTCGGTGCCCTCGCCGATGGTGAGGATCTTCGCGTCGCGGTACATGCGGCACACCGGGTACTCCTCGATGTAGCCGTACCCGCCGTGGATCTGCACGGCCTCC
>SYBY01000218.1 GCA_005788585.1 Actinomycetota bacterium
CCGTCGTCGTCATCGTCGCCGCATGCGGCGAGACCGCCGGCGGCGAGCGCCAGGGCGGCCGCGATGGCGGCGCGCCTCAGGGTGCTGGGGGACATTGACCTCTCCTCCTGGTGGGACTCATCTGATGATGGGGGAAGTACTGAAAACCTGCGCCGGTGCGGCGTGCAGCGGGCTCGGGGCCGGCGCGCGGCCGCTGTGGCCATGGGTGACGAGGGACAGGGCGCCGAGGACCTCGGCGCGGTCGCCGAGCACGCCGAGCTCGACGCGCACGGCGGTCACGGCGGCGGGCAGGGCGTAGCGCTCGAGCGACTCGGTGACGCCCTCGCGCAGCGGCGCGCCGACGGCGGCCAGCTCGCCGCCGAGGACGATGAGCTCGGGGTTCAGGACGTTGACCATGTCGGCGAGCACGCGGCCGACCGCACGGCCGGCGTCGCGCACGAGCCGGGCGGCGCCGACGTCCCCCTCACCGGCGAGCCGCACGACGTCGGTGGTCGAGAGCTCGCCGCCGTAGGCCTCCTGGAGCAGCGCCGCGATGGCGGGCGCACCCGCGGCGGTCTCCAGGCACCCGCGGCTGCCGCACCGGCAGAGCTTGCCGTTGGGGTCGTACAGGACGTGGCCGATCTCGCCCGCGATGCCGGACGCCCCGCGATGCAGGCGGCCGCCGAGCAGGAGCCCGGCTCCGATGCCGGTCGCGAGCTTGACGTAGATGACGTCCTGCACGCCGCGCGCCGCGCCGTGCGTTGCCTCGCCGAGCGCGCCGAGCGTCGCGTCGTTGTCGACATCGACCTCCAGCCCGAGACGGTCGGCGAGCTCCGCGGCGGCGGGCAGCCCCGTCCACCCCGGGAGGATCGGGCTGGACCCGACGGTGCCGGTCCGCTGGTCGATCGGGCCGGGGATGCCGACCCCGCACCCGAAGACGCCGTCGGCGGGGACGCCCGCCTCGGCGAGCACGGCGCTGGCCATCTCGGCCGCGGCGTCGAGCGCCTTGGCGGCAGAGCGGTCCACGTCGACCACCGCGTGGTGCTCGGCGAGCACCCGGGACGACAGGTCGGAGACCGCGACGCGCACGTGGCTGTGGCCGAAGTCGATGCCGAGCACGGTGCCCGCCCGCGGGTCGAGGGCCAGGAGCACCGGGGGCCGGCCGGCCTTGGCGGGGGCGCGGCCGGACGGCTCGCTCTCGGCCTCGCGCTCGAGGACGAGCCCCTCCTTGATGAGCTCGCTCGTCAGCGTCGACACCGTGGCGCGGGAGAGGCCGGTCGCGCGGGCCAGCTCGGCGCGGCTGGCGGCGCCGCGGCGTCGCAGGGCGTCGACGACGAGCCCGCGGTTCAGTTCCCGCAGGCTGCGCAGCGCGCCTCCCGGTCCTCCTCCCATGAGCGGGATCCTGCTTGCGCCCGCGATAAATGTCAAGCTCTAAGCAGAACTAGGCCGCCCTATCGGGCTATTGCGTCATGCTCTCGACGTTATCCAGGTCAGCGCACCCGGAACGCGCGCACCACGGGGCGCCCGGATCCCGCAGCACCCACACGGGCGACCGCGCGATACGAGCCTGCCGCGAGCCGCCGGGCCGGGCGATACCGCGCCACCCGCTTGGCGTCCGGCCGCACGACCTTGAAGGTCACGATCTTCCAGCGGCACGACGGGCATGCGCGGCGCTCGATCTCCACCGTCACGGGGCTGCGCCGCGTCAGCGTGACGTCCACCCGGGCCCGGCGGCCGCGCACCGCGACACGCATGCTGCGCACCGAGCCGGGCGTGGTCCGGCCCCCGACGCTCGCCCCCGCCAGGTCACCGTCACTCTCGGGCAGCGGCGGTGCGGTGGGCGCGGGCTTGATGACCCAGCCGCGGCCGATCGCGCGGACCAGCTCGCCGTAGAGCTCGACCGTCAGCGTCGACGGCAGGCCGTTCATCGAGATGTCCGTGAGCCCGAGGTAGAAGCGCTGGCCCACGATGCCGTCGAGATCGAGCGTCAGCCGCAGGCGCCCGTCGAGCACCACCGGAGCCGCGCCGAACCCGAGCTGGATGGCGATGCGCGTGCGCCCGTCGAGCTCCACGCGCAGCTGCTCCTGCGTGCACCCGGCGCACCGGTTCGTGATGACGGCCGTGGTCCCGTACAGGTCCATGTCCATGCTGCCGAACTGCTTGTCGCGCACCGGTGGCAGGTCCATCGACGCGATCGCGACGCGGATGTCGACGTCGAGCGCGCCGTCGGTCCACGCCAGCGTCCCCTTCCACGCCTGCCCGTCGAAGCGCAGCAGCTTGCCGACGCGGCAGTCGCCGGCCAGACCCTCGACGTCCAGCCGGAAGTTGCCCTTCGACAGCAGCTCGCCGTCGGCTGCCAGGTCGTAGTAGCCCGTGCTGCACCTCATGCGGAGCACGGCGCCGAACCGGATGTCGTTGCCCACGATCCCGAGTGAGAGCCCGCGGATCGCGAAGTTCGCGCCGAGCTGGATGTTGCCGCTCACGTCCGTGGCGACGTCGATGTCGACCTTGCCGCGTGGATCGCTGCGCGTGATGTGGCCCTGGACCACGATCTTCGCGTCGGCGATCTGCAGGTCGGTGATGTCGAAGCGAAAGTCGAACGTCCCGTCGGAGTTCACCGCCCCGCTGAACGCCGCGCCGTCGGTCGCCGCCGAAACGAAAGAGGAGAAGTCGCCCGCCCGCGCGCTGAGCTTGAAGACGACCTTGAAGAACGTCTTCGTGGGCACCAGCGTGGTGCGCACGTCCGCGGTCACGTCGACGTCCACGCCCAGCCGGCCGGCCTTCGCGCCGACGGTGGCCCTGACCGCGGTCCCGGCGGCGAACGTCAGCTCGTCGGTGACCCCGCAGCCGTTCGCCCCGGTCGTGGCGGCGACGCCGGCCGACCAGTCACGGAACCGCAGGTCCCAGGGGATGGTCAGGTCGACCGTCGCGGTCATGCTGCCGCCGGACGGACACGGCACGAACAGCCCGCCGCCGAGCTTGATGCCCGCGCCCGTCCACCGCAGCACCGGGCGCAGCAGCGCGGTGCCGTTGCGGTCGAGCCTGATCGAGCCGCTGGGCGCGGTCTCCGCGGTGATGGCGCCCGTCACCGCGCCGTCGGCCGACGTCAACTCGCCCTTGATCGCCTCGGAGGCGATGCGTGCGTCCTCGGCGACCGTGCAGTCCTCACCGCCCGTCTGGCCGGCGACCCGGAACGTCCAGTCCTGCTCGCTCTTCACCGAGCCCTGTGCGCCCGCGGCCAGCCCGCCCTCGGGACACGCCAGGCGCGCGGACGCGTCGACGTGAACGCCGCCGGTGTCCCACGCGACGGTGCCGTCACCCACCGACACGCCCTTGGCCACCTGCATCTGGCCGTCGACCCGGCCCGCGAGCCCCGCGACCGGCGCGGGGTCGGACAGGCTGCGGCCGGCCACGTCGCCGGCGGCGCTGACCTTCGCGCCGAGCACCGGGTAGTCGGTGAGCGCCAGCGACACGCGGTACGAGCCGTCGTAGCGCACGAGGCCGCTGCCGACCTGCGTGTCGCCGAGGAACGCGCGCACGACAACACCCGACGCGTTCAGGCCGAAGCCGAAGCGCCAGCGCTGACCCCCGGGCGCGGCCGGGAGCGCCTGCTCGACCTCGGGCTCGGTCACGTCGGCGGCCGCACGGGCCTGCAGTCGCCGGTGACTCCCGGCTCGCCCGGACGGGAGCGCGGCCAGTCGCCCGGAGATGACCTGCGGCCCGGCGGTCGTCCACGTGATCGAGACCGGCGACGTGCCCGGGATCGTGTAGTCGCGGTCGGTGAGCGACCGGCGGACGGCGAAGCGCCCGCCGACGACGCGGACGCCAGAGGGCGTGGCGACGGCGCGGACCCCCCGTCCTGTCGCCACGCCCCCGATGGTCAGGCGTCCCGCCCCCACGCGCACGGTCGATCCCGAACGGGAGAGCTCCGTGGGGGTCAGGGTCAGGCCGGGAGCGAGGCGCACGCGCTCTCCCGGCTGCGCGCCGGCGAGGTCGTCGTACGGTCCCGCGGCGTGCGCCGCACCGGCGGGCACGAGCGCGCACAGCAGCGCCCCTGCCAGGCCGGCGATCCGGCGTCCACGTCCCTTGCCTCGCACCACAGTCCCTCTCCCTCGGACGAACGACCCCCGCCGCGGCGCCCTCCCCAGGGCGCCGCCGCGGCTCAGACCAGCGCGACGTCGCGCTTGGGCGGCGTGCGCGCCGCCACGTCACCGCGTTCCAGCTGCTTGCGCCGCCACTGCACGTACACGGGCCCGAACTCCTTCA
>SYBY01000027.1 GCA_005788585.1 Actinomycetota bacterium
CCGCGGTTGCGCGCCCGGTCGGACGCGAGCATCGGGCGCTGCAGCTCGACGCGGAAGGACTCGGACCCGAACACCTGCCACAGCCGCCGCATCGTGGGCTCGTCGCGGACGCCGTGCTGCGCGCAGCCCGACAGGCAGACGAGCCCCTCGGCGTGCTCCTCGACGTCGGCGAGCAGCAGCTCCGGTTCGGTGCGGACCCGCCGGGTGCTGTCTCGCGTGTGCGCGTGCGCGCGCGTGAGCAGCCGGCACAGGTTGCTCCAGCCGCGCTCGTCGCGGACGAGCAGCGTGAGGTGCCGGGCGGGGTGCGGATCGTCCGCGCGGTCGCGCACCGTGACCTCGGCCCCGTGGATGGCCTTCACGCCGACCGCCGCCGCGGCCTGGGCGAACTCCATGGAGCCGTAGAGGCCGTCGTGGTCGGTCAGGGCGAAGGTGCCGTACCCGAGCTCGGCCGCACGCTGGGCCAGCTCATCGGGCAGCGAGGCGCCGTCGAGGAACGAGAAGGCGGAATGGGCATGAAGCTCGACGTAGTCCACGGGGCGAACATATGTTCGCAGAGGGAGGGGATGTCAGGCTGCAGGTCAGCGGTCAGCTGCGGCGATCACGTCAGCGACAGCGATCGATGGCAGTTCCGGCGCAACGGGGCGCAGCACGCTTGCCCCCGACATCGCCTGGACATGCTGATACACGCCGTCCGCGACGTCACCGTGTGTCACGGCGCGGCGTGCGTCCAGGTCAATCACCCAGTAGTCGGGCACGCCGGCGGCGGCATACACGCGCGGCTTCTCCACCAGGTCACGCTGCTGGGACGACGAGGCCACTTCGATGACCAAGCTGGCCGTGGACGGGTGGTGCGGCCGCGGGGCGGCTGCGGCGATCACTGCGATGTCCGGTTCGGGCTCCGAGGCACCGAGGGTCAGCGGCGATGCGATGCGGACGTCGAACACGGCAGGATCCGTCGCGGTGATCAGCGTCCGGGCGAGCCACGCAATCGCGTTCTCGTGCGCGCGTCCCTTGGGGCTCATGTCGACGATCAGCCCGTCGATGAGTTCGATTCGCGCGTCCTCGTCAAAGACGCCGGCCTGCACCAGACGCCGGTACTCCTGCGGCGACATCCGGTGGAGCTGACTGGGAACCGCAACGGCCATCGCCACATTCTACGGAGAGCCCAGAGGCGTTCCACCGGGCCTGACCATGCCTGCGACAGTCACCGTCCACATCGGGCTCATGCGCGGTCCAGGCAGTCGAACCGGTCCTCCCACACGCCGCCCGGCGGCCGGCTGCGCGCGTCGACGAGCTTGGCCTGCTCGGTGGCCTGCTCGAAGCCCGCGCCCACCTTGGCGCCGAGTGCCACCGAGCCGCCCGCACTCTGCGAGTCCGCGTCGACCTCGTACGCGCGGCGGTCGATGCGGCCGTGGTCGTAGACCGCCTGGGTGAGCGCCTTCAGCGTCGACGGACCCGGCCCGTCGCCGAAGGCGCGCAGTGCCGCGAGGATCGTGGGGTCGTCCGGGTCGGCGGTGACCTCGACCTCGTGGCGCCGGCCGCCGGCCGAGCCGCTCGGCCCGCCGGACACGTCGTAGCCCGCGCCCGCGCCGTAGGTCCCCAGCGCGCCGATCGCCACGGGCCGGCCGCGGCGGTCCGTGGTCACCGACAGCACCCCGTTCGCGTACGCCGACGCCTCCGCCCCCGCGCCGCCCACCGCGACCCCCGACACCCCCACCGACGCCGAGACCGCGTTGTCGGCGCGCAGATACCACGTCGTCTCCCCCGTGCGGCGATCCTTGCGGTGGCCGATCGCCCGCGAGAGCGAGGCACGGACGCCCGCGCTCGCCTCGGCCAGCGGCTCCGAGCTGAACTCCCCCTGCTCCTTCGCGCCCTGCTCGTCCTTGCCGGCTTCGCGCTTGTCGCCGTCCGCGGATCCACCGCCGAGGCTCGCCTCGACCCCGGCCGTGGCGTCGGCGTCGCCGCGCAGCCCGCCCTCGTGAAAGGTGCTGTCCGGGTCGCGCGCGTCGCCGCTCTCGATCTGCTTGACCAGGCGCTGCGCCGCGCCCGCATCGCGCACGGTGTACGACTTGCCCCTCCCGAACAGCCCGAGCAGCGAGGCGTTGGCCATCGCCGACGCGTCGAGCTTCAGGCCGCCGAGATTCACCCCCGCGCTCGCGCCGATGCCGAGCTCCCCGCCGACGGCGTTCGTGTCGGTGACTGTGATCCGGATGCGGCCGTCGGACAGGCGCTCCTGCAGCAGCAGGCGACCATCCTCCAGACGGACGAAGGCGATCGACGCGGTCAGGGTGTTGGACTCCGAGTTCGACCGCACCACGCATGCCTGCGCCGTGAGCGACCGGCACTCCCGGCCGGTGACGATGCACAGCGCCCGCTGGAACCCGCCCATGGTGGCGTTGACGTACGTCGGTGCCAGCGTCGCCGCGCCGACCCCCACGACGACGACCGCCAGCAGCGCCATGAGCGCCACGTACTCGAGGGTCGACTGGCCGCGTTCGTCGGTGAGGCGAGGCATGGCCTGAGCCTGCAGAGCCGCGCGTGGAGCGTTGGCGCAGCGGTGTGCCGTCTCTGCGCAGATCCTCCGCGCCGTGAACATCGTTCATCGGCCGGTCACGCCACAGCTGTCGGGTGTTCGACCCACCCGACCGGGTTCCCCCTCATCCCGGTTCGACCCGGTTGGGATCTTGTCCGGTGCCGGTGGCGGTGATCCTCATCGCCACCGGCATCAGGCTCGAATTGGCCCTGCGGTCGAAGCGGTTGGGCCGCGTAGGCCCTCCTGTTCCGTGCGCTGCGCCCGCTACGTTCGCGGGTATGTCCCCGAGTGGCAACGGCCACCGCCGCTTCGCGCGCCCCGACGAGGAGCTGCGCCGGCTCACCACGCTCGTGGAGCTCGGCCGCACCAGCGGGCGCACTGGCAGTGAGGACGGCCTGCTCGCCTCGACCCTGACCACCGTGGCAGGCATCCTCCCCGGCCACGCGATCGCGATCGCGATGGACGACGACGGAGAGGTCCGGATCCCGGCACGTCGCGTCCGCGGCCGCCTGCCCGTCGAAGCGGCGGTGCTGGTCGCAGCGGTGTCCATCGATCGTGCCGAGGCCGTCGCGCGCAAGGACGGCGATCGCACCATCCTCGCGCTGCCGCTGGGCGCGTCGAGCGATCCGTTCGGCGCGCTCGTGGTCCACGGCCCCCACTCCGGGGTCACGGACGCCGACCGCACGATGCTCGAGGCCCTCGCGCAGCAGCTCTCGCTGGCGCTCGAGAACCTCCGCCTCCGTGAGCAGGTCGACCGCCTGATGTTCCGCAACGCCCGGAACTAGCGCTGCCGGCGCCAGGCACCGGCCACCAGGTCCCGGAACACCACGACCAGCTCGCCGCGGTCGGTCACGACCTCCCAGTAGCGGCGGCGCAGCGGGCGGTCGGTCCACCAGCGGTCCTCCAGCAGCCACGTCTCACGGACCGCCTCGACCGCGTGACCGTCGACGGCCAGCGGCCGCCCGCCCGGCCCCGCCTGCACCCGCGCCGTCCGCGGCTGGCCGAGACGCCGCGCGCCGGTCATAGCTCGAACGGGGTCAGCACGGCGCGCCGCTCGGCCACCCGCGAGCCCGGATCGATCTCCAGCACCCGCAGCGCCCCCTCGGGCCCCGCGACCGCCCGCACCTGCCCCACCGCCTCGCGCAGCCGGTCGCGGCGCTGGGTCGC
>SYBY01000219.1 GCA_005788585.1 Actinomycetota bacterium
CGAGGAACTGAGCCGCATGCCCATCCGCGACGAGGCGATCAACGTCTTCATGGGCCTGCCCGGCGACGGGCCCCGCCTGGAGCTGACCTACAACTTCGGCGTCGACAGCTACACGCACGGCACGGGCTACAACCACATCGCCATGACGGTCGACGACATGGCGGCGACGCTCGAGCGCCTGGCCTCGCTCGGCATCCAGCCGGAGAAGCCGCCGTACACGGTGCGCGAGGGCGGCTCGCTGCTGTGCTTCGTGCGCGACCCCGACGACTACCGCATCGAGCTCATCGAGCGCGCCCCGGGCACGAGCTGACGCCACCCGGGGAGGACATATCCGTCTGGATATAGTGGTCGCATGGATCCGGCTCGCACGCTTCGAGACGCCCGCATCGGGGCCGCGCTGACCCAGGCTGAGCTCGCCGCGCGGGCGGGCACCTCCCAGGCGACGCTCTCCGCGTACGAGCGCGGGCGCAAGGAGCCGTCGCTCGCCACGCTCGACCGGCTGCTGCGGGCAACCGGCCGGCGGCTGTCGACCGCGCCCGCCGCACGGGAACCGACGCGTGCCGAGCTCGAGCTCACGGCGCGCCGGCTGGCCGACGTCCTCGATCTCGCCGCCGCGCTGCCCACACACCACGAGCGCCACCTGCGCTACCCGCCGCTGCGCCGCGCGGCATGACGCTCCCCGAGAAGCTCGTGGCGATCCACCGCGCGCTCGACGCCGCAGCCCTCCCGCATGCCTTCGGCGGCGCGATCGCCCTCGCCTACGCGACACTCGACCCGCGGGGCACCAGCGACATCGACGTCAACGTCTTCACGGACGCCGGCGACGCGTCGCGCGTCCTCGCGGGACTTCCCTCCGGCGTGGACGCGCCGGACGGGGCCGCGGAGGCACTCGCGCGCGACGGCCAGGCCCGCCTGTGGTGGGACGAGACCCCCGTCGACCTGTTCCTCGACACCGTCCCGCTGCACGCCGACGCCGCCGCGCACCGCCGGACCGTGCCGTTCGCGGGGACGGAGATCCCCGTCCTCGGCCCCGTCGAACTCGCGGTGTTCAAGGCGATGTTCGACCGCACGCAGGACTGGGCCGACATCGAGGCGATGCTCGCCGCGCAGACGCTCGACCCCGAGCAGGTCCGCATCGCCCTGGCCGACCTGCTGCCCCACGGCGACCAGCGGTTCGCCCGCCTGGCGGCGGCCGTCCGCGAAGCCGAGCGCCCGCACGAGTAGCCTCCGCCCACGGATGGCAGGCCCCCAGCGCACCGCGGTCATCGACCTCGGATCCAACACGTTCCGCCTCGTCGTCTTCTCCGCGGGGAAGGGCTGGTGGCGCCGCAGCGACGAGATCTACGAACCCGTCCGGATCGGCGAGCAGATCGGAGCGGACGGCAAGCTCGGCAAGCCGCAGATGGAGCGCGCGCTGAACACCATCGACGTGTTCGCCCACTTCTGCCGGGCGACGAAGATCGACCCGACACGCATCCGCGCCGTGGCGACGAGCGCGATCCGCGACGCGACGAACCGCGACAAGTTCGTCGCGGCCGCCCAGAAGCGCTCCGGCCTCGACATCGAGGTCCTCTCCCGCGAGGAGGAGGCGCGCTACGGGTTCCTCGCCGCGGTGAACTCGACGACGGTGCGGGACGGCGTGGTCCTCGACCTCGGCGGCGGCTCGATGCAGCTCGTCCGGGTCCGTGAGCGGCGCGCGGAGAAGCTCGCGTCCTGGCCGCTGGGCGCGGTGCGGATGACCGAGCAGTTCGGCGACGACCTCGACGCGCTGCGCGACCATGTCGCCGCGGCGCTCGCCGACGGCGCGGCCTGGCTGCCGAAGGCGGGACGCCGGCTGGTCGGCATCGGCGGCACGGTCCGCAACCTGGCGTCGGCCGTGCAGGCGGCGGCCGGCCTGCCGTCCATGGGCGTGCAGGGCTTCCCCGTGCCCGCCGAGGCGCTGGACGAGCTTGTCGACCGCCTCGCCGCCCTCGACCCCGCCGAGCGCGGCAGAGTCCGCGGCATCAAGCCCGGGCGCGCCGACGTGATCCTCGCGGGCGCCGTCGTCATCCAGACCGTGCTGCGCGAAGGCGGGTTCGATGCGCTCGAGGTCACGGAGGCGGGGTTGCGCGAAGGCGTCTTCTTCGCCGAGCACCTCGAGGGAGATCCGCCGCTCTTCGGCGACGTCCGGCGCGAGAGCGTGCTGAACCTCGCCGCGCAGTACCAGGTTGACCCGGCGCACACCGCGCATGTCGCCGCACTCGCGCTCGGCATCTTCGATTCGCTCGCCGCCGACGGGGTGTTCACCGGCGATCCGATCGAGCGCCAGCTGCTGTGGGCCGCGTGCATGCTGCACGACATCGGCATGCGCATCGACTACGACGACCACCACAAGCACTCGCGCTACCTGATCCTCAACGCCGGCCTCCCCGGGTACTCCCCGATCGAAGTGGCGCTCATCGCCCAGGCCGCGCGGTATCACCGCAAGGGCATGTCCGAGCTCGGCCCCTACGCGAAGCTCGCCGGCCCCGGCGACGACAAGCGGCTCGACCGGCTCGCGGTCCTGCTCCGCCTGGGCGAGGACCTCGAGCGCAGCCGCGACCAGAGCGTCACCGCCGCCCACGTCGCCGCGCGCGACGGGACGGTCACGCTCCGGCTGGAGGCCGACGAGGGCATCGAGGTCGCGCGCTGGGCCGCCGAGCGCGAGAAGGAACTGTTCGCCCGGGCCTTCGACCGCACGCTGACGATCGAGACCTGATGGTCAGCGTGCTGCGCGGCGACTGCTGGGAGGTGGCGGCCCGCCCGCCACACCCGGCGCTCCGCACGCACGTGCGACGGCTCGTCGGCTTCATCGAGCACGCGCCCGCCCCGGTCCGGCGGCTGGAGATGCCGTCGAGCACGGTGACGCTCATCGTGGGCTTCACGGACGAGGGCTGGGACGTCGAGCTGCCGTGGGCCCCCGGCGCGCCGCGGATGCGACTGCAGGCGTTCGTCGCCGGGCTGCACGGCACCGCCGCCGTCACCGAGCAACATGGACGGGTCGGGGGCGTGCAGGTCGACCTCACGCCGGCGGGTGCGCATCAGCTGCTGTCCGTGTCGATGGCTGAGCTGGCGGGACGGGTGGCGCCGCTCGACGAGGGCGCAGGTGCTGACCCCGCGACGCGGTCCCTCGGGGAGCGCCTCGCGGACGCGCGCGGGTGGGACGCCCGGCTGGACCTCGTCGACGCCTGGCTCGCCGCACGGCTGGACGCCGGACCGCCGCCGGTGACCGAAGTCATGTGGGCATGCGCGCGCCTGGAGCGCTCCGGCGGTCGCCTGCCCGTCGCGGCGCTCGCCGAGGAGATCGGCTGGAGCCGACGGCATCTCGCCGCGCGGTTCCGCGACCAGGTCGGCGTCACGCCCAAGGCCCTGGCCCGGCTGCTGCGCTTCGAGCGGGCAGTCAGCGCGCTCGCCGGTGCGCGCGCCGACGACGTCGAGCTGGGCCGCGTCGCCCTCGACTGCGGCTACTACGACCAGGCGCACTTCAACCGCGACTTCCGGTCGTTCGCCGGCGTCACCCCCGGGGCCTACCTCGCCGGACGCGCCGCTCCGGGCGCCGGGATCAGCGCGCAGGCCGTCCAGGAGGTCACATCCGTCCAAGACCCCGCACGTGTCGCCGCGTAGAACCCCGGCATGGCACCGACCCTCTACCCCACCCTCCGCTACCGGGACCCCGACGCCGCGATCACATGGCTCAGCGATGCCCTGGGATTCGTCGCGACGGAGGTGTCCCGCGACGGCACCGGCAGCGTCGCCCATGCCGAGCTGGCGTTCGGCGACGGCCTCATCATGCTCGGCGCCCTGCCCGACGGCGACGCACCAGACCGGCTGCGCTACGAGCAGGGCGTCACCAGCACCTACGCCTACACGGCCGACCCCGACGCGCTGTTCGCCCGCGCGACGGCAGCGACCCCGCCCGCCGAGGTGGCGATGGCGCTACGGGACACCGAATACGGCTCGCGCGAGTTCAGCGTCCGTGACCCCGAGGGCCACGTCTGGAGCTTCGGGACGTACCGACCGGCACCGGACACATGACCGGTGCCGCGACAGGGCCGGTCCGACTAGGGTTCGGTCATGTCGCCCGGCGACCGCACCACTGCCGGGAGCGGCCCGCAGCGCGAGGCTGAGCTGCTCGCCGGTGTCCTGCGCGCCGCCACCGAGTTCTCGATCATCGCCACCACGGCCGACGGGATCATCACGGTGTTCAACGAGGGAGCCGAGCGCATGCTCGGCTACCGCGCCGAAGACCTCGTCGGCCGCCGGACGCCCGAGGGGCTGCACCTCCCGGAGGAGATCGCGTCGCGCGCCGACGAACTCGGCCTGGAACCGACCTTCGACGTCTTCGTCCAGCTCGTCCGCGAGGGTCGTCGCGCCGAGACGCGCGAGTGGACGTACGTGCGCCGGGACGGCACCCACGTCCCGGTCTCCCTGACGGTCACGGCGATCCGCGACCCCGAGGGCGAGGTCACCGGCTTCGTCGGGATCGGCCGCGACATCACCGAGAGCCGGCGGACACAGGCCGAGCTGCGTGCCGCCGAGGAGCTCTTCCGCAGCACGTTCGAGAACGCCGCGATCGGCGTCGCGCTCGTCGCGCCCGACGGGCGCTGGCTGCGGGTCAACCGCGCGCTCTGCTCGCTGCTGGGCTACAGCGCCGACGAGCTCCTCGCCGGCTCGTTTCAGGACATCACGCACCCGGCCGACCTCCACGCCGACCTCGAGCTCGTCGAGTCCGTGCTCGCTGGCAGGGTCGACGGCTACGAGATGGAGAAGCGATACCTGCGCAAGGACGGCACGGTGATCTGGGCGCTGCTCACGGTCTCGCTCGTGCGCGCGGACGACGGGACCCCGCGGCACTTCGTCTCCCAGGTCCAGGACATCACCGCGCGCAAGCAGGCCGAGGCCGCCCTCGCCCATCAGGCCACCCACGACGACCTCACCGAGCTGTGGAACCGGCGGCGCATGGACGAGGAGCTCGAGCGCGTCGTCACCCACGCGCGGCGGTACGGGAGTGACGCCGCGCTGCTGATCGTCGACCTCGACGGGTTCAAGGCCATCAACGACCGGCTCGGGCACGCCGCCGGTGACGCGTTCCTGCACGCCGTGGGAGCCACGCTGCGCACCGCGTTGCGCGAGAGCGACTCGTGCGCCCGGCTCGGAGGCGACGAGTTCGCCGTCCTGCTCCCGCACAGCGACGAGGAGAGCGCCCGGCAGACCGGCGAGCGGATCGTGGCCGGGATCGGCACGCTGCGGTCCGGCCCGCGCCCGGACGACCCGCGATCGACGGCGAGCGTCGGCGTCGCGCTCCTGCGCGCCGGCCTGGACTACGACGCCTGGATGCGCGCGGCCGACAAGGCGCTGTACGACGCCAAGGGCGCCGGAGGCGCCCGGGTGTCGGTCGCGCCCGCAGTCCCGGCGCCCTGATCCGCGTCAGCGGCGTGCAGCCAGCCCCGCCCGCGGAGTACGCGGAGCTCGGGCGTGCTGCACGCGCAGCAGATGACGGGCGTTGCGATCGGCGGCAGCCGCAGCCGCGCCGATGCCGCTCGCGAGCGCGAGCGCACCGATGGTGAGCAGGGCCCACAGCCCGGCCACCAGAAGCACGACGTCCAGCACCTCCACCAGCTCACCTCCGGGGATCGACCGGAGCATCCTTCCCGGCCCGGGCCGATCCTATGCATCCCCACGGTCGCGAAGCAGCGACCGTCGCTCAACCCGGCACACCTGGGTGCCGTACTAGGGTGAGAACGGCCCTCTCATGAGCACCTCCGCCCCCGGCATAGAACTCCTCGCGCGCGGCCCCTGGCCGGTCGAGCGCGTGCGCGCCACGTGGCTGGACACCCAGTTCGAGCCGGGCGCCGACGCGACCGAGGCGGCCGACCGGAAGATCGCGGAACTGCGCGATCGCGGCTCGCCCTGGCACGACGGCATCGCCGCCAGACTCGTCACCTACGCCGAGCGCGACGGCGACCTCCTGCTCGACCTCCAGCCCATCCGCTGGGCGCTGCGCCTCGTCGAGGAGAACGCGCACAACTCGCTGTCGGCGCTCTGCGTCACGCGCGCGGCCGACGGGCGATGGCTCGCGGGCCGCCGCGCGGCGTGGCTGTCGTCGTGGGCGGGGCGCTGGGCCCTGGGCGCCGGCGGCGCGGTCGATCCCGGCGAGTCGCCGGCCGAGACGCTCACCCGCGAGCTCGAGGAGGAGTGGGGTGTCACCCCCGAGCGCGTCTGGGGCGAGGCGCTGCTGCGGCTTCCGCAGGGCATGACGATGTTCATTGGCCAGGCATGGCTGCCCGAGGGCGCCGAGGTGACGATGGACCCCGAGCACGACGCGTACGCCTGGTGGCCGGCCGATCCGGCGCAGTGGCCACCCGAAGCCGACGAGCCGCTGCGACGCATGGCGATGATGCTCGCGTGAGCGTGCGTGACGTCCTGACGTTCGAGCGCCTGAAGTGGGCCTCGTTCGCCCACTCGTTCGTGTACGTCGCCCTGCTCGTCGTCTGGATCATCCCGGGGCTCGCCGCGGCGGAGTTCGTCTTCGGCCTGACGCACGGCGTCGGGTGGATCCTGATGAGCGTGGTCTGCATCGTCGCCCTGGCGCTGCGGATCATCGATCTGCGCCTCGCCACGGCGGTCGCGATCCTCGGCGGAATCGGCCCGTTCATCGGGAGCTGGGAGTTCGCCCGGCAGAGCCGGGCCGACGCGTCCAGAGGGGCGCCGCGCGCCGGAGAGCCGGACGCTACAGTGGCTTCCTAGAGCAATGGCAGCCGTCAACACGACCGTCCAAGTGGTCATGCCCCAGATGGGGGAGTCGGTGTCCGAAGGC
>SYBY01000220.1 GCA_005788585.1 Actinomycetota bacterium
CTTCCAAAAGAATAAAGATGAGTTCTGCTGAAGATCTCTCACGCCTTGATGCCATTGAAAAAGCGCTACTGAATAGATGGCCAGAAACGAGAACGGCTCCAACTCTGGAGCGAATCTCAACTTTAGCTGATTACCTAGGTTCGCCTCAGCTCTCTTATCCAACAATTCATAGTGGTCGATGTGGGCGATGATGGAGAAGTTGCGGATGTGCGACTGGTCGGCCATGTGCGAGGGACCAGGTTAGGGACACGCGAGATCGGACCACCGGTCGATTGCGCGCCGACCGCCGTGGCGCGCACCATGCACCCATGGCGCTCACCGGCATCACCACCGTCCTGCTCGATCTCGACGGCGTCCTCTACGTCGACGAGGACCCGATCCCCGGGGCCCTGGAGGCGGTCGAGGAGCTCCGCGGCCGCGGGCTGCAGCTGCGGTTCGTGACGAACACGACGTCGAGGTCCCGCGCACAGGTCGCCGCCCGGCTCGCGCGACTCGGGTTCACCCTGCCGGCCGACACCGTCCTGACCCCCGCCGCGCTCGCCGTGCGCCACTGCGGCGCGCGCGGCCACCGGCGCGTGCGGTTCCTCGTCGCCCCCGCGCTGCGCGAGGACCTCGCCGGGCTCGCGGAGGCCCCCGCCGGCGAGCAGCCGGACGCGATCATCCTCGGTGACCTCGGGGAGGGCTTCACCTACCACGCGCTGAACAACGCGTTCCGGGCGATGGAGGCCGGCGCCGAGCTCGTCGCACTGCAGCGCAACCGCTTCTGGCGGCGCAGTGACGGGCTGGCGATGGACGTCGGTGCCTACGTGGCCGCGCTCGAGTACGCGACCGGCATGGAGGCGACGGTGGTCGGCAAGCCCGAGGCGGCGTTCTTCGCCGCCGCGCTGGCCGACGCGCACGGGGACTCCGCCCACGCGGTCATGGTCGGCGACGACATCGAGGCCGACGTGGGCGGCGCCCAGGCCGCCGGCATCCACGGAGTGCTCGTCCGGACCGGGAAGTTCCGCGAGGGCGCGGCCGCGCGTTCGGGTGTGGTGCCGACCGCGACGATCGACTCGATCGCCGACCTCCCGGCCCTGCTCGACAGCTGATCAGGCGACGTGCGTGGCCCAGCGCGCCAAGTGCGCGCGCCAGCCGTCCCGGTGGGTCGCGAGCAGCGCGTCGCCGTCGGGCAGCTTGTCCCACCCGCTGTGCGTGACGCGGATCCAGGTGCCGCCGCGTTCCTCGGTGAGGCCGATCGTGACCTCGGTCTCGGCCGGCCATCCGTCGTCGCGCCAGGTGGCCCGCAGCCGCCTGGGCGCGTCCGCTTCCACGACGGCGCCGCGCGTGGCGTGGCGCCTGCCGTCGCCGTCGGTCCAGCGCTCGAGCAGCGCGCCGCCCGGGTACGGGTCGAGTTCGAGGTACGACCACCACGCCGCGCGCTGACGGTCATCGGCGAGCGCCGCCCAGACGACCTCGGGGGCCGCGGCGACGAGCTCCTCCAGTTCCAGGGTCAAGCTCAGGCGAGTGCCGCTGCGTTGCGGCCGGTCTGCTTGACGTCGTAGAGCGCGCGGTCAGCACGGCCGAGCACGCTCTCCACGGGCTCGTCCTCGTCGCACATCGCCACTCCGATCGACACGGTCACGTCACCGATCGTCGCAGCCGCGGCGACGAGGCGCTCCGCGGCCTCCATCGCCTCGGTCTGATCCTGCACGCGCAGGAGCGCGCCGAACTCGTCGCCGCCGATGCGGAACAGCTCGTCGCCCCGGCGCAGCGCCGCCGACAGCGTCGCCGCGACCTCACGCAACAGCCGGTCGCCGGCCTGGTGGCCGTACGTGTCGTTGATCTGCTTGAAGCCGTCGAGATCGAGCAGCAGGACGGCGATCCGCTTGCCGCGCAGGCGGCGCAGCTTCGTGTGGAACGTGCGGTGATGGCCGAGCCCGGTGAGGGGGTCGGTGGCCGCCTGCGTGCGGAGCTCCCGGACCAGGCCCGCGACCCGCAGCGCGCTGCCCGCCTGGGCGCACAGCATCTCCAGCAGCTCGATCTCGTCGGTCGTGACCGCCTTCGCACGGCGGTCGGCCAGCAGCAGCACCTCGCGCGCGGCGCCCTCGGCGATCACCGGGAGAGCCAGCAGCGTCCGGATCTTCGTCCCGGGGAGCTGGACGACGGGACGGTCGCGGTCGCCCGGGGCGATCGTGTAGCGCGACGCGCCCTCCTGGACGCTGTGGGCCAGGCGGCGCAGCGTGCGGCCGGGCAGCGACTCGAGCTCCACCGCGAGCGGGCCGAGTGCCCGGCGGGCGCCGACGGCGCCATTCTCGTCCAGGCGCAACAGCATCGCCGAGCCCATGCGGCTGATGTCCAGCGCGGCGTCGAGGACCTCGCGCTCCATCTCGTCGACCTTGGTCAGGCCGGTCAGCCGGGCGGCGTGGCGCACGAGCCGCTGGCTCGGTGACTCCGTCGGCGGACCTCCGAGCGCTTCGAGGCGTTGACCGAGCAGCGCGGCGGTGTCGTGCACGCGGGCGACCGCGGCGTCGTGCAGCGGCACGGTGGATTCGACGTTGACGACGCCGACCAGGGCGCCCTTGCAGTGGACGGGGAAGCACGCCTCGGCGACGACGTCACCGATGATCTCGACGAAGTCCGGGGACCGGGTGACATCGTGCTCGACGGTCGGTTCACCGGTGCGGAAGGTGCGGCCGATGATGCCGGCGGTCGGCGGCAGTCCGTCGAGGATCTCGAGGTACCCGCGGACCGCCTGGCAGCGCAGCCGGCCGCCGCGCTCGAGGTACACGCTGGGCAGCGCGCCAGGGACCTCCGCGAGGTGGTCGACGACGGCCCAGCAGGCGGCGGAGACGTCGGGGGCGGCGGTGAGGCGATCGCTGATCGGGGTCGGCATTGCCCCGACTATCGGGCCGAGGTCCCCAAACCCGGATCAATCATTCGTCCAGAAGTCTCAAGTCGAGCGACTTATCCTCGCTCTGAGCGCCTTTTCTATGGTCTGCGCCTCGGGAATCTGCAAGGCGCGGACCAGGATGATGTAGACGGCCGCGCCGGCCGCGAGGCCGAGTCCGACGCTAAGCAGCTGGGCGGGCAGCGACGCCCCGAGCAGGTCGTCCAGCCCCCACCACACGCCGTAGCTCGCCGCGCCGAGGGCGGCGGAGGCCAGGAGGATCTTCAGCGTCGCCGCCAGGGTCTGACCGCCCTCCAGGCGCCCGCCGAGCTGCCCGCGCAGCGCCCAGCTCTGCGCGAAGGACATCGCGGCGCTCGCCGCGGCGGTCGCGACCACGATGCCCGGGACGCCGTAGGGCTCGTACAGCAGCAGGGCGAGCACCACGTTGATGGTGAGCGTCCCGACCGCCAGCACGGTCGGCGTCCACGGCTTCTGCAGGCTGAAGAACGTGCGGGTCAGCAGCAGGTTGACCCCGGCGAACGGCAGGCTGAACTGGAACCAGAAGAGCGCCTGGGACACGAGGTCCGTGGACTGCGCGTCGAACTCCCCGCGCTCGTAGACCAGGCGGGTGATCGGCTCGGCCAGGACGAGGACCGCGACCGCCGACGGCACGAGCAGCAGGATGATCTGCCGCATGCCGGTCCCCATGAGCCCGCGCAGGTCCTCGTAGTCGCGGCGGGCGGCCAGCCGGCTGAGCGTCGGGAACAGGACGGTGGCGATCGCCACGCTGAACATGCCCTGGGGCAGCATGTAGATGCGGAACGCGGCGTCGATCGCGCGCGGCGCCTCCTCGCTGACCTCGGACGCCAGCAGGGAGCTGATGAGCTGGTTGAAGTTGATGAGGCCGAGCCCGAGGGTCACCGGAAGCATGAGGATGAGCACCCGGATGACCCGTGGATCGCGGACGCTGATCTGCTTGGCCCACTGGAAGTCCAGCCGGCGCAGGATGGGTATGGCCATGGCCAGCTGCACCGCGGTGCCGAGCAGGATCCCGAGCGCGTAGGCGTAGAGCTGGTCGTCGCCCTCGAACATCGGGACGGTGATCACCAGCGTCGCGATGATCACGACGTTCCAGACCAGCGGGCTGATCGCCGGGATCGAGAAGTGGTCGTACGCCATCAGGATCCCGACCAGCAGCCCGTTGACGCCGAGCAGCAGCACGATCGGGAACAGCAGCTGGCTGAGGCCGATCGTCAGCTGGTCGAGCTCCTCCGTGAACTCCTTGCCGGTGAAGAGCGGCATCACGTACGGCGCCGCGAAGAAGAACCCGACCGACAGCAGGCCGAGCGCGCCGATGATGATCGCCAGAAAGGTCGTGGCGAGCATGAACGCGTCCTTGCGCTTCTCCTTCTCCAGCAGCTCGGTGAAGACCGGGACGAAGGCCGCGGAGAGCGCGCTGTCGGCGAACAGGTTGCGCACCAGGGTGGGGACCTGGAAGGCGATCGTGAACGCACTGAAGGCGCCGGATGTGCCGAAATAGCTGGACGCGACGACCTCGCGGCCCATCCCCGCAAAGCGCGAC
>SYBY01000221.1 GCA_005788585.1 Actinomycetota bacterium
CCCGAGTTCGTGAAGAACACGCGGCCGCCGAGCGAACTGCGCCGCAGCCGGTCGGCCAGCCGGATCATCGGCTCGGTGTAGAAGAGGTTGCTCGTGTGGATGAGCTGCCCGGCCTGCTCGCGGATCGCCTCGACGACCTTCGGGTGGCAGTGCCCGACGCTCGAGACGCTGATGCCGGTCAGGAAGTCGAGGTACTCGGCGCCGTCGGCGTCCCACAGCCGCGCGCCCTCGCCGCGCACGAACCACGCGGGCAGCCGCGCGTACGTGCCGACGATCGACTGGCGGTCCAGCGCCTGGAGCTGCTCGAACGTCGTCATTGCGCGGGCCGGATCTTCGTGCCGATGCCGCTGTTGGTGAACAGCTCGAGCAGGAGGGAATGCGGCACGCGGCCGTCGATGATGTACGCGGCGCCCACCCCGCCGTGAATGGCCTCCAGGCACGCCTGCAGCTTTGGTCGCATCCCGCCGTCCATGTCGTCGATCGCCTCCTGCACCTCGTCGGCGCCGGCCTCGCTGATGAGCGACCCCGGATCGTCCTTGTCGCGCAGCCACCCGGCCACGTCGGTGAGGAAGACGACCTTGAAGGCCCCCATCGCGCGTGCCACGGCAGCCGCGGCATCGTCGGCGTTGATGTTGTACGAGTTGCCCTCGCGGTCCGCGCCCACCGACGCGATCACCGGGATGTAGTCCTGGGCGATGTGCTCGAGGACGTCGACGTCGACCCGGTCGATCTGCCCCACGAAGCCGATGTCCTGGCCGTCGGGCCCGGACTGGCGCGACGCGCGGAACAGCCGGCCGTCATCACCGGACAGTCCGACCGCGGCCTGACCGTGGCGGTTCAGGCGCAGCACGATGTCCTTGTTGACCTTGCCGACGAGCACCATCTTCGCGATCTCGACGGTCTCCTTGTCGGATACCCGCAGGCCGCCGACGAACTCCACCGGCAGGTCGAGCTTCTCCATGTAGCGCGTGATGTCCGGACCGCCGCCGTGCACCACGATGGGGTTCATGCCGACGTACTTCAGGAGGACGACGTCGCGCGCGAAGTCCTCGCGCAGCGCCGGGTCCTCCATGGCCGCGCCGCCGTACTTGATGACGACGGTCTGCCCGTGGAACTCGCGGATGTACGGCAGCGCCTCGAGGAGGGTGGCGACGTCTCTCATGTCGTGTACTCCGCGTTGATCCGCACGTACTCGTAGCCGAAGTCGCTGAAGAAGACCTCGGTCTCGGCGGTGCGCTCCTCGCCGAGCTCGACGACGTATTCGACCTGGTCGCCGCCGACGGCCTCGATGAGCGCCTCCTCGTCGAACCGCGTCGCCTGGCCGCCCTTCGCGACGGGGACACCCTCGATCGCGATGTCGAAGTCCAGCGGCGCCCGGCCGGGCAACGCGGCGCCGACGGCCTGGGCGATGCGGCCCCAGTTCGGGTCCTGGCCGAAGAGCGCGGTCTTCACGAGCGGCGAGTTGGCGACTGCGCGGGCCACGACCTCCGCCTCCTCGGGGTCGTCGCACCGCACGACGACGCGGCCGATGCGCTCGGCGCCCTCACCGTCGGCGGCCATGTCCAGCGCGAGGGTCCGCAGCGCGGCATCGAGCGCCTCGCCGAAGCGCAGCTCGTCCTCGCTCTGTGGCGCCACCTCGATCCCCGAGGTGCCCGACGCCATGAGGATCGCCGTGTCGTTCGTGGAGAGCTGACCGTCGACGCTGATGCGCTCGAACGACCGCTTCACGCAGACGCCCAGCAGCAGGTCGGCGGTCTCGGCGCTCAGGACCGCGTCGGTCTGGGCGAAGCAGAGCATCGTCGCGAAGCCCGGCTGGATCATCCCGGCGCCCTTGGCCTGCGCGGTCAGGCGGACGGTGCCGCCGGACAGCGCCACGTCGAACGCGACGGTCTTGCGGAAGGCGTCGGTCGTGCTGATCGCGTCGGTGAAGTCGTCGACCCCGTCGGCGCGCATCTCCGCGCGCGCGCCCACGAGCGCCTGGACGACCTTGTTGCCGTCGAGCTGCACCCCGATGACGCCGGTGGACGCGACCGCAACGGCGTCGGTCGGGACGCCGCCGACCATCGACGCGGCGCCCTGCATCCGGGCGGCCTCGTCGAGCCCCCGGTTGCCGGTCGCAGCGTTGGCGTTGCCCGAGTTGGCGACCACCGCGCGCAGGCCGTCGAGCCGCGTGCGCTGCTGCGTCACCTGCACGGGCGCGGCGATCACGGAGGACCGGGTGAACCGGGCGGCGCTGACGGTGTCGGCGGCGTCGGAGACGAGGATCGCGACGTCCTTGGCGCCGTCGGGCTTGATGCCCCCGGAGACCCCGGCGCAGCGAAAGCCCGCGGGCAGCGCGCCGTCGGCGGCAGGTGTGACGTGCGGGTGGTCGGGCACCCAGCGGTAGGACGCAGGACGTGCCTTCATGGTTCCAACCCTTCTGCTTCCGGCCGCCCCACCATGAGGTTCAGGCTCTGCACCGCCTGCGACGCCGTTCCCTTCCACAGGTTGTCGATCGCCGCGAACACGAACGCCTTGCCGGTCCGCTCGTCGGCGTGGACCTGGATGCGGCACAGGTTCGTCTCGCGCACGTCGCGGACCCCGGGCGGCCGGTCGACGAGCTCGATGAACGGCTCGTCGGCGTACGCGTCGGCGTACAGCTCCGCCAGCGCGTCCTGGTCGATCGCGCGGTCGGTCGTGACGTAGCAGGAGACCAGCTCGCCCTGATCGAGCGGCAGCAGGTGCGGGGTGAACACCGGTCTGATCTCCGCGCCGAGCCGGGCGAGCTCCTGGTCGATCTCGGGCATGTGCCGGTGATGGCCCACGCCGTATGCCGCGACGTTCTCGTCGACCGACACGAAGTGCGTCTTGGCCGTCGCCGCGCGCCCCGCGCCGGACACGCCGGTCTTCGCGTCGATGACCGCGTCGGAGATGACCCCCGCCCGCGCGAGCGGCGCAAGCGCCAGCAGCGCGGCGGTCGGGAAGCAGCCCGGGCCGGCGACGAGATCGGCGCCGTGCAGCGACTCGCGATGCAGCTCGGGCAGGCCGTAGCGGGCGGTGTTGATGAGCTCGGGATGCGCGTGCGGGACGTACCACTGCTCGTACGTGGCGACGTCGTGCAGGCGGAAGTCGGCGGAGAGGTCGACGACCTTCACGCCGCGCTCGCGCAGCGCGGCGACGAGCGGCGCGGCTGCCCCGTGCGGGTAGGCGACGATCGCGGCGTCGACATCGGCGTGGACACCGAGGTCGAGCTCCTCCAGCACCTTGGTCACCCGGTGGTGCGGGTACAGCTCGTCCAGCCGCATGCCGGCGTCGCTGCGCGACGTCACGGCGGCCAGCTCGAAGTGCGGATGACGGTCGATGAGCCGCGCGGCGAGTGCGCCCGCGTACCCGGACGCGCCGGCGACGAGGACGGAGTCAGCCACGCTGCACCGCCCCGAGCTGCTCGGTCAGCGCGGCGACGATCTTCGCCCGCGCCCCGTCCGCGTCCTCGTCGGTCAGGGTCCGGTCGGGCGCGCGGAACTCGAGGTGCAGCGCGAGGGACCGCTTGCCCTCCCCGACCTGCTCGCCCTCGTAGACGTCGAAGACGCCCGCGTCGGCCAGCAGCGCACCGCCGGCCTTCCGGGCGGCGGCCACCACGTCGGCAGCCGGCACGGCGCTGTCGACCACGACGGCGAGGTCCTGCCGCAGCGCCGGGAAGCTCGTGACGTCCTCGTAGTCCTCGACCAGCGCGCGGTCGACTGCGACGGCGAGCACCGCGCCGAGGTCGAGCTCGAACGCCGCGACCGTCTGCTCGATGTCCCACGCCTGCGCGACGCGCGGGTGGATCTCCCCCAGCCAGCCGACGACGTCGCCGCCCTCGAGCACGATCTCGCCGCAGCGGCCCGGGTGCAGGAAGGGCTGCTCGGCGTGCCGGACCGACAGGTCCACGCGCAGCCGCGTCGCGAGTGCCTCGAGCACGCCCTTGGCCGCGAACACATCGGCGGCCGGCGGCGTGGCGTCGCCCCACGTCGGGGGTACGAGCCGTCCCGTCAGGAGGATCGCGAGATGGTCGTGCTCGTCGGCCAGCGGGTCGTCGGCGTCGGCGTAGTAGATGGCACCCCGCTCGAAGAGCCGCAGGTCGGCGGCTCCGCGCGCGACGTTGTGCGCGGCGACGTCGAGCAGCGACGCGACGAGGTTCGTGCGCAGCAGCGCGTGGTCCTCGCTCATCGGGTTCGCCAGCGCGATCGCCCGGCGGCGCGGGTCGCCGTCGGGCAGCCGCAGCCGGTCGAACACGCCGGCGTTCGTGAAGCTCCACCCCATGATGCCGCGCAGGCCGCGGCCCACGAGCGTGTCCTCGGCGCGCCGCCGCAGCCGCTGCGCGGGCGACAGCCGTCCGGCGGCACCCCGCCGGGCGGGCAGCGTGGCGGGCAGGTTGTCGACGCCGTCGATCCGGGCGACCTCCTCGACGAGGTCGGCCTCGCGGGTCACGTCGAGCCGCCGGAACGCGGGCACGGTGACGTCCAGCCCGTCGTCAGCAGGCGCGACGCCGAACTCCAGCGACCGCAGGATCGCCTCCTGGCGCTGGGGCGAGATCGTGGTGCCGAGCAGGCCCTCGACCCGCGCGCTGCGCAGCCGGATGACCGCCGGGTCCGGCCCCGGGCCACCGATGTCGATCAGCGCGGGCCGGACCGTCGCGCCTGTCAGCTCGACCATGAGCTGGTGCGCGACGGCCTGCGCCTCGAGCGTCTGCTCGGGCGCCAGGCCCTTCTCGAACCGGCCGGACGCCTCGGTGCGCAGCGCGAGCTTCCACGACGTGCGGTTGACGTTCGGGCCGATCCAGGTCGCGACCTCCATCAGGACGCGCGTGGTCGTGTCGGCGACCTCGCTGCGCGCGCCGCCCATGACGCCCGCGATCGACGTCGGGCCGTCGGCGTCATCGATGACGACCATCTGCTCGTCGAGCGTGCGGACCTCGTCGTCGAGCGTCGTGATCTGCTCGCCCGCGTTCGCCGCGCGCACCACGAGCGTGCCGCCCGCGACCCGGTCCAGGTCGAACGCGTGCAGCGGCTGGCCCGTCAGCAGCATCACGTAGTGCGTGATGTCCACGACGTTGTTGATCGACCGCTGGCCGCACGCGGCCAGGCGCGCCTTCAGCCAGTACGGCGAAGGGCCGATCGTCACGTCGTCGTAGACCAGCGCGGTGAAGCGCGGGCACAGCTCGGGAACCTGCACGTCGATCGTGATCCCGTCGAGCTCGCCGACGGGCGGGAGCTCGACGCCGGCCCACGGCGGCGGCGTCAGCGGCGACCCGTTCGACGCGTGGACCTCGCGCGCCATGCCGTAGATCCCCAGGCAGTCCGGCCGGTTCGGCGTGAGCTCGAGCTCGAGCACGTCGGTCGAGATCTCGAACAGCTCGGCGACGAAGGTCCCCGGGGCCGCGGCGTCGTCGGGCAGGACCATGATCCCGCTGTGGTCGTCGCCCAGCCCGAGCTCGCGCTCGGAGACGATCATCCCCTGCGACTCGACGCCGCGCAGCTTGGCCTTCTTCAGCTTCATGCCGTCGGGCATGACCGTCCCCGGCCGCGCCACGGCGACCGTCTGCCCGGCCGCGACGTTCGGCGCGCCGCACACGATCTGCGCGGGCTCGGCCTCGCCGACGTCGACGGTGCAGACCTTCAGACGGTCGGCATCGGGATGCTGCTCGGCGGTCAGCACCTTGCCGACGACGAGATGCTCGAAGCCCTCAGCCTTGATGCCGAACCGATCGACGCCCGCGACCTCCGTGCCGGTCGCGCTCAGCGCGTCGGCGAGCTCCCACGGGTCGCCGCCCGGGTGCACGTACTCCGAGAGCCAGGCCAGGGGAAGTCTCATCCGAACTGCTCCAGGAAGCGCACGTCGTTCTCGATGTAGAGCCGCAGGTCGGGGATGCCGTGCTTGAGCATCGCGATCCGCTCGAGGCCCATGCCGAAGGCGAAGCCCTGCACCTTGTCGGGGTCGTAGGCGTCGGCGCCGACTGCGCGCAACACGTTCGGGTCGACCATGCCGGCCCCGAGGATCTCCAGCCACGTCGTGCCCTTGCAGACCGGGCAGCGCGAGCCGTCCTTCAACGTCCCGCCCTTGCAGTTCGAGCAGGACACGTCGATCTCGACGCTCGGCTCGGTGAAGGGGAAGAAGTGCGGGCGCAGCCGGATCTGCCGCTCGTCCCCGAAGACCGTGCGGGCGAAGCTCAGCAGCGTGCCCTTCAGGTCGGCGAGCGTGATGTCCTCGTCGACGGCGAGCCCCTCGACCTGGTGGAACTGCGGCAGGTGCGTCGCGTCGTGGTCGCGCCGGTAGACCCGCCCGGGGATGACGACGTACAGCGGCGGCGGATGCGCCTCCATCGCCCGGACCTGCATCGGCGACGTGTGCGTCCGCAGCACCACGTCATCGGAGACGTAGAAGGTGTCCGTCCATGCCCGCGCGGGGTGCTGCGGGTCGTGGTTGAGCGCGTCGAAGTTGTAGTGGACCGTCTCGACCTCGGGGCCGTCCATGACCGGGAAGCCCAGGCCGAGGAACACGTCCTCGAGCTCGCGCCACGTCTGGTGCAGGACGTGCAGCGAGCCGACCGGCTGGGCCGGCGTCCCGGGCAGGGTGATGTCCACGCGGTCGCGCTCGAGCTGCGCGTCGAGCTCGGCACCCGCCAGCGCCTCCTCGCGCTCGGCGATCAGCCGCTCGAGCGCCTGCCGAGCCATATTCGCCGCCTTGCCCACGGCGCCGCGCTCGGCGGGCGGCAGGTCGGAGACGCCGCGCAGCAGGTTCGGCAGCTCGGCCTTGCGCCCGAGGAACCGCACGCGCAGCTCCTCCAGCTCGGCGGTGGAGCCTGCGGCGGCGATGGCCCCCTGGGCCTCGGCCTGCAGTTCGTCGATGCGATCGGTCACGGCCATTGCGGCGCCATCCTATGGTCGACGGGTGACCTCGTAGAGCGCGATGGTCGCGGCCATCGCGGCGTTGAGCGATTCCGAGGCGATCGGGATGTGCG
>SYBY01000222.1 GCA_005788585.1 Actinomycetota bacterium
CCCTGCTCGACGACCGCGACGATCTTCCGCGAGCCGCTCGGGCCCGCGTTGGGCTGCACGCGCAGGGTGCCGCGCCGGCGCGACGTCACGCCGAGCTCGACGCCCGTCCCCTTGCCCGTCTCCAGGAAGCGGACCTTCTGGCCGGGGATCGGCTTGATCGTGTAGGACAGGACGCCGCGGCGCAGCCGGCCGGTGACCGCGGGCTCGGGCAGCGCCTCGGCGCCGTTGACGGAGCGCACCACGCTGCCGGCCGACGGCGTGAACGTCCAGCGGCCGGCCTTCGGCTTGGCGACCGCGACGTACGTCGCGTTCTCGCCCGGCTGCTGCACGACGACGAACCGGTCGTTGACGACCGTCTCCCCGTCCTCCGGCGTGATCACCGACACGCCGCCGGGACCGGTCAGCGTGAAGCGCGGCGGCGCGGTGCCGTCGCCCAGGACCTTGAACGAGACCGCGCGCTGGCCGGCGCCGACCGTCGTGCTGACCGGCCCGCCCGCCTGCGCGGAGACGGCGCGGAGCTTCGCGCGGTACGGCCCGAAGTCGCACGAGCCGCCGATCCAGTCGATCGTCTTCGCGCCCCACTTGTAGCCGGCGCCGAGGTTGATGTCGGTCCACAGGAAGCCCTTGATCGCCGCGCAGCCCGCCACACCGACGCTCGAGACCAGGCCCTTGCCGCTGAACGACTTGCTCTTGGCCTTGAAGCTCACCGAGCCCTCGGCGTTGAAGCCCTTCTTCGACGCTTCGCCCTTGATCGTCCCGACGAAGCCGTACTCGTTCTTGCTGTCGACGAAGTACGAGACCTTGCCGTCCGCCTTGAAGTAGCCGTTCCACCAGTACTCGACCTTCGCGTTCGCCAGCGGGATGTTCGCCACCGCGACGTCGCCGCCGATGCGGGCGAACTCGCCGTTGAAGTCGAAGGTCCCGCCGATGCGGATCGCGCGGGTGTTGAGGACCGGGATCTTCGGGCCGGCGCCGATGCCGACGCTGCCGAAGACGCGGGTCGGCTGCGTCGTCAGGTCGGCGGTCAGGTCGTCGACCGTCGCGACCCCACCGAGCGGGATCCCGCCGGCGCTGATGCCGATCCGGCGCAGCTGCCCGTTCTCCACGAGCCAGCGGGCGCCGAGGCCGGTGTCTGCATCCTTGAAGCCGAGGTAGACGCGGGTGTCGCCCTCCCACGTGTTCTTCGGGCCGTCGTAGGCGAGCTTCACCGGCGCCACGCGGATCAGGCCCGGCAGCGTGACCTCCTGCGCGTCGATCCCGACGGCGTCGACGACCACCTGGCCGTTGACCCCGACGAAGAACCGCGAGGACCCCGACACGCCGCCGAAGATCGCCGGCAGACCGAGGTTCAGCGTGGTGTCCACCCCGCGCACGCCGCCGCGCTCGGCCATCTTCAGCGCCACGTCGCCCTTGACCGGGAAGCCGAAGACCGTCCCCGCGTTGGAGGGCACCTGGAAGCGCAGCTCCGGCAGCGCGTTGATGTCCAGCAGCGACAGCGGAATCTGCACGTTCGGCGTGCGCAGCGACGGGACCTTCGCAGCCAGCTTCGAGACGTCGGCCGTGCTCAGCTTGCTGAAGTCGGGGAACCCGAGATCGGGCAGCCGCGGCATGGATCCCACGCCGGAGAGGCCGGGGATGCCCTTCCAGGTGCTCTGCGAGATCTGCTTGCCACCGGCGCCGGGCTGCGGCATGACGAGCCGCGACAGGCCGCTGAGGTCGGGCCGGTACTGGAACGTCCAGTCGAACGCGCCCTCATACAGCGTGACCGGGCCGAGCTGACGGCCGAAGAACGACGCGCCGGCGGTGACCTTCGCCGAGCCGCGCACGGCGACCCGGAGGTTGAGCGGGTCGATGATGAGCTCGGAGCTCGCGCCGTTGGGGACGAACTTCAGCCCGCCGACCGTGGCCGCGGCCTTCGTCGTCCACACCATGCCCTCGCGCTTCAGGCACTCGCTCTCGATCTGGAGCGGGCCGAGCACGATCGAGCGGGTGCACCCGGCGGGCACCGGCTTCTCCGCCGGCGGGTTCGGGGCGGGGGCCGGGGTCGGCTGCGGGCTGGGCTGCGGCTGCGGCTGTGGCGCCGCCGGCAGGCTCGGGCGGATGCCCGTCAGCACCAGCAGGCTCTTCGACGAGTCGAGCGGGTCGTTCTCGTAGGCCACGGACACGTAGCGCCCGTCACCTGAGGTCTGCGCCACCAGCGCGACCGCGCCGAACGTGGCCGTCCGCGTCAGCGTGCCGCTGTCCCCGAAGGTCGGGTCCAGCGCGCCGGTGGACGTGTAGCGGCGGGTCAGCGCGGTGTGGCCGGTCGACGCCGCGAAGCGGCCGCCGGTGACGACGATGCTGCCGTCCTGCTGGACGTTGACGCCGTCCCAGGCGCCGGAGGTGTCCGGCGCGTAGTCGGTCAGCAGGCCGCTGCCGTTGAAGCCGCCGTCCCGCCCGCCGCTGGCGTTCAGCCGGGCGATCGCCAGCGCGGCGCCGTCGTCGCCGCGGCCGACGGCGTACGCGGTGCCGTCGTTCATCGCGAAGAGGTCGTACGCGCGGGAGAGCTGCGCGGAGGTCCCGAGGAACGGCCGGGAGACGCCGCCGGAGCCGAACCCGGTGTCGAGCACGCCGACCGCGTTGAACCGGGCGATCATCATCGTCTCGGAGTTCAGGCCGCCCAGACCCGCGTCGGTCGCGGCTCCCGCGATGTAGATCGCACCGTCGGCGGGCCGCACCACGATGTCCTCCACGCGGGCGATGTCCGGCAGCGTCACCTCGGTGAGCCCGTCGCCGCCGCCGAACCCGCTGACGTAGGCGCCGCTGACGTAGGACAGCGCATGCACCTGGGCGTCCGTGCCGTTCGCCGCGGACACGTAGAGGCGGTCGCCACCCGAGCTGAACCTGATGCCGCCCGGGAACGCCCCGCCGGTGAGCGTCTTGGTGCCGCCGGTGCCGAAGTCGCTGACCAGTGCGCCGCTCGGCGAGAACTTCATCACGGCGCCGGTGTCGGCGGGCAGCCACACCGCGACGTAGATGTTGCCCGTCGCATCGACCGTGACCCCGGTGACGTCGATGTAGTCGGGCACCCCGCCCAGACCCAGGTCCACGGTCGCAACGCCGTCACCGTCGAACGTCGGGTCGGGCGCCCCCTGCGCGGTGAACCGGGCGACGGCGACCCCGTAGTCGTTCTCGATCCCCGCGACCACGATGCGGTCGTCGGCCATCCGCACGGCGTCGCCGCCGTTGGCGTACCAGCCGCCGTTCAAGCGGTTCGTGGTCTCCCCGCCGGTGCCGAACGAGGTGTCGACGGCGGCGCTGCTGGCCTGGGCGGCCGGCGGAAGACAGACGGCGAGCAGGGCGGCGCAGAGCGCCACGGAACGGCGACAGAGAGACATGAACGGCGACCTTGATTCGGGGACAGCACCTACACCGGAGGGGCAGACCCCGGGTCAAGGCGCGAGATCCTAGCCCTCCGCCGGCTCAGATACCAGTTTTCTGGTAATCAGGCGCCCGGTGCACTACACCGCGACCGGCTGACGAATCAGGTCCGCTGCCCGCTCAGCCACCATGATCGTGGGCGCGTTCGTGTTCCCGCCGGGGATCACCGGCATGACCGACGCATCGGCCACCCGTAGCCCCTCGACACCGCGCACGCGCAGCTGCGGGTCGAGCACCGCGAGCTCGTCGGAGTCCGCGCCCATCCGGCAGGTGCCGACGGGGTGGTAGAGCAGGTCGACCCGGCGGCGGATGTCCCCCTCGAGGTCGTCGTCGTTCATGTCGTCGCCCGGGAGGAGCTCCCTGCCGACCACCTCGGACAGCGGCCCCTGGCGCATGATCTCGCGGGAGATCTTCACGCCCTCGATCAGTGCCGCCAGATCCTCGGGCTCGCTCATCGTGTTCGTCAGGATCCGCGGCTTCGCGCGCGGGTCCGCGCTGCGCAGCGTGACCGCGCCGCGGCTCTTCGGCGTGATGAGCACCGGCCCGCTGGTGAGCGCGTCGTGGTCGTACTTCTCGAAGCCGTGGTCCACGAAGTACGCGGGCGCGAAGTGGAACTGGAGGTCGGGCGCGGGCAGGCCCGGCCGGCTGCGCACGAATGCGAACGCCTCGGCCACCGTCGAGGTCAGCGGGCCGGTGCCGCGCAGCAGCCACTCCGCGAGGTACTTCGGGTGCTCGGCGTCGACCAGCGACCCGCCGCCGTCGACGTGCCAGACGCACGTCACGTACGGGTGGTCCTGCAGGTTCTGCCCGACCCCGGGCACGTCGGCCTCGACGCTCAGCCCGACCGACGTGAGGTGGTCGGCCGGCCCGACCCCGGAGAGCATCAGCAGCTGCGGGCTGCCGTACGCGCCCGCGGCGAGGATGACCTCTCGGTCGGCGTTGGCGAGCTGCTCGCGGCCGCGCTTGTCGCGGTAGCGCACGCCCACGGCGCGCCCGCCGCGGATCTCGACGCGCTCGACCTGGGCGCTGGTGACGACCTCGAGGTTCGGCCGCTTCATCGCGGGTCGCAGGTACGCGCTGGCGGCACCCCAGCGGCGCCCGCCCTTCTGCGTGACCTGCACGAGCGCGCAGCCGTCCTGCTCGGGGCCGTTGTAGTCGTCGATGTACCGGATGCCTGCGGCCTCGGCCGACGCGAGAAAGCGCTTGGTCAGCGGGCGGGGCGAGCGTTCGTCCTCGACCCGCAGCGGGCCGCCGACCGCGTGGTGCTCGGACGCCCCGCGCGCATTGTCCTCTGCCCGCAGGAAGTACGGCCGCACATCGTCCCAGCCCCAGCCCGTGGCGCCCTGGGCCTCCCACAGGTCATAGTCGAGCGGGCGGCCGCGGACGTAGAGCATCGCGTTCATCGCGCTGCTGCCGCCCAGGCCGCGCCCGCGCGGGAGATAGAGGTTGCGCCCGTCGCAGTGCGGTTCGGGCTCGGTGTCGAGATCCCAGTCGAGCTTCGTGCGGAACTGCTTGCCGAACGCGACCGGGATGGCGATGTTCGGATGGCGCCCGGAGCCGCCGGCTTCGAGCAACAGCACGCGGGCGGACGGGTCCTCGGACAGGCGGGCGGCCAGGACGCAGCCGGCCGAGCCGGCGCCCACGATCACGTAGTCGGCGGAAGGCATGGGCCGATCCTGCCGGACGCCGCGGCGGGACGCGCCGATGGCCGAGCGCGGCTCGGCGCCGGCGCCGACGTTCTTCCCGCTGAGCGGGCAAAACGTCGGCGCAACCTCGTCGGGTGCCGCTAGCCTCGGGAGGCGTGGTCCGTCTCGCGCTCGCCGTGCTCGTCCTCGCCCTGCTGGTCCCCGCCGCCACGGCGTCCGCTCAGGCGGCGAAGACCACCGTCAGCGCCAGCGCCAACCTGCGCACCACGGCCGGCGGCGGCAAGGTGCTCGCGAAGCTCCGTCCGGGCACGCGCGTGACCATCACCTGCCAGAAGGTCGGCGGGGTCGCCGCCACCCCGCGAGACGGTGCGTCGCGGATCTGGTCGCGCGTCATCGTCGGCACCCGGCGCGGCTGGATCGCCGACGGACTGCTGAAGGGCTCGACCCAGGCGCTCGCCGCCCCGCTCTGCGGCGTCAAGCCCGCCACGGCACCGGCGCCGGCCGGCGTGCTCGAGGGCACGTGCGGGATCAAGGCACCGGTCGTCCTCATCCCGCCGTTCGCGACGCCGGAGGCCTTCATCGCCGCCGCGCTCCCGGGCGCGCGTCAGAGCCGGGAGACGTACCGCGTCCCCGTATCGCTGACCCTGGCCCAAGGCGTGCTGGAGACCGGCGGCGGCAAGATCGCCGCGCTGGCGAACAACTACTTCGGCCTGAAGGCGCAGGCGACCGCCACGCCCGGCGTCTACCGCTGGGAGGCCAACGCGGTCGGCTGCGTGCTGAAGAAGACGCGCGAATCCGAGCGTGGCCGGCTGGTCCTGACCGTCGGCGCGTTCCGCGCGTACCCGTCGCTGGACCAGTCGATCCTCGACCACGGCGCCCGGCTGGCCACCAACCCGGTCTACCGCCCCGCGTTCGCCCACACCGACAACCCGCGCCGGTTCCTGCGCGAGGTCGCCCGGCGATACGCGACCGACCCCAGGTACGCCTCGAAGCTCATCGCGATCATCGATCGCTACGACCTCGACCAGTACGACTGACGCGGGCCCGACAGTCGTACTGTCGTCGGCGCGACACATGGGGTGTCGCCTGAGGCGTACTGTCGCCCTATGACCCCCGCCGCCACGCCGCGCCGCATCCGCCGCGCCGCACTGCTCGTCACCGCCGTGATCGGGGCTGCCTGCGCCCCGTCCGCCGCCCACGCCGCCGCCGACGTCGAAGGGACCTGGTCCTTCAGCGGTGGTGAAGTCGTCGTCGTCGCCCAGCCCGACGGCAGCTTCATCGGCACCGTCATCCGTCCGACCCGCTTCTCCTCGTGCGTGCACCCCTCGGGCGAGCAGATGTGGATCGAGCTCCGCGCCCAGCCCGACGGCCAGTACTTCGGCAAGCACCAGTGGTTCAACACCGCGACCTGCGGCTACATCTCGCGCGGCAACACCGCGTTCCGGGTGCTCGCGCGGCCCGACGGCAAGAAGTTCCTGCGCGTGTGCTTCGCCGGGCCCGAGTTCCCCGAGACCCAGCCGTCCATCGATCCGGCGGGCGCATCGACGGGGACGACGACGAGCTGCCAGGACTCCGACCTGCTCGCCCCGCCCGCCGCGCCCAGCACGCCCAGCGTGAACACGATCGCCACGCTCCCCGCGCAGGGCAAGAAGAAGTGCTTGAGCAAGCGCAGCTTCCGCATCCGGCTGAAGGAGCCGAAGGGCGACGCGCTCGACAGCGCCAAGGTGTTCGTCAACGGCAAGCTCGTCCGGACGATCAAGCGTGACCGCATCACGGCGCCCGTGAACCTCACCGGCCTGC
>SYBY01000028.1 GCA_005788585.1 Actinomycetota bacterium
GATGAGCGTGTGCCACATGAACGGCTCGAGCAGGCGGTTGGCGAGCTGCTTGTGCACGTTCAGCCACGTGTCGGGCACGTCGCGCGCCGAGATCCTGGCGCGCAGCTGCTCGACGAGCTCCAGCAGCTCGGACGTCGGCGCACCGGGGCGCACCGTGCCGGGCTCGGCAATCAGGCCGATGACGTGGGCGACGGCGGCGTCACGTGCCGCGAGCCACTCGCCGCGGGCACGCGCAGCCGGCTCGCCGGTCAGGCTCGGGCCCGCCTGCATGCCGGGCTGGTTGGTGCCGAACTCGGCGGGGACGTACGGGTCCTCGAGCACGCGGCGCAGCTGCGTGGCGACCGGGATCGCGCGCGAGCTGGCGGAGTTGCGCGAGAAGACGCGGTGCGTGTTGAACTCCGCGAGCACCAGCCTGGGGAACGTGACCTCGAAGGTCGTGATCCGGTCACCTGCGGGTGACACCGAGTCGGCCAGAACGGTGCATGCGTACGCCATCGCGGCAACGCTAGCGCGAGGGCGCGACAGACGGCGCCACGCGTCAGTTGAGCCGGGCGCGCAGCCGCTCGAGCAGGCCCTCCTGGCAGCGACGCACGTCGTCACCCAGCGGGAGCGCCAGCCGGAGCTCGGCCGCGCGCAGCGCCAGCGCGATGTCGCCGCCCCGCGTCCCGCGGTTGATGAGCACGCCGAGCGTCGTGAACGACAGCTGGTGGGCACAGCGCCACGTCATGGCCGTCTCGTCAGCGGCGCAGATGCGGGGACCCGCGGGCTCGAAGTCCAGCGCCACGGGCTCCTCCACCGCCCGGTGGGCGACCAGGTGCCGCGCGCCGTCGCCGATGACCCCGACCGGGATCCCGGCGCGCCGCGCCGCCTCCACCGCGATCGGCACGAGTGCGAGCGCGTGACCCTCCCAGGCCGCCAGCGCACGATCCACGCGGAGGTCGCGTGAGCCGACATGCGGCTCGACCACGGCGAACGCCCGCATGGCGTCGGCCAGCGCGCCGAGCTGCTCGAGGGGTGGCAGCGATCGGGAGTCCGCGAGCTCGACGGCGACGAGGTCCAGCTGGGCGTCGGCCGCGGCCACGTCGACGGGCCCGAACTCGGCCGACAGCGCCAGGGCGAGCTCGGCGTGTCCGGGACAGGCCGCGGCGGCGCGGTCGGTGAAGGAGGGCGGCTCGATGGGCATCATGGTTAGGCAACCCTAACACCAACCGTCAAGGTTGGAATAGGGACAACGGCGCAACCTTTCCTGAGCGTCCGCGTTCTCACCGGCATGCCCATCCCTGTCCGCCGCATCGCGACCCTCACCCTGGTGACGGCCGCCGTGCTGCCCGCCTCGGCCGACGCGCTGGTCGGCACGAAGCTCACGACCCTGGCCCAGCCGACCGACGTCGCCGCCCGCGACGGCGCGCTCGCCTACGCCGAGACCGACGCGCAGGGCCTGCAGTCGATCGTCGTCCGCGCCCGGCCCGGCGCCGCCCCGCGGCCGCTCGGCGTCCCACCGCAGGCCCGGCCGTTCACGCTGCGCCTCAGCGCCTTCACGGGCGGGTCGGCCCCCGGCCTGACCTATCCGCGCTGCACCGGTGCCGACGCGGCCACCTGCAACCTGGCCTTCACGCCGCTGGCCTCCGGCGTCGAGCGGATCGTTCCCGGAACGCGCGGCGCGCTGCACGGCGCCGCGTCGGGCGCGCGCTTCGCGGCGGCGGTCGAATCCGCTGCCGGCATCCCGAGGATCGTGGTCCGCGAGCGGGGCCGCACACGCACCCTGCGCCTCCCGGCGCGCCGGGTCGACGTCGGCAACCGCAAGCCACTCACCATCGACCCGAAGACCATCGACGTCACCGACCTCGACCTCCTCGGCGACCGCCTCGCCTACGTCCTGACGTACCGGGTGCCGATAGGGGCGGAGTCCGAGCTCTGGGTCCAGCGCATCGGCAGCCCGCCGCAGCGCATCGCCCGCATCGGGACCGGCGGCGCGTCCTCGGGCCTGCGCAGCTTCCTCGGCATCCGCCTGCTGCGCGACGCCGTCGTCGCCTACCGGCAGGGCCGCGACCAGGGCAACGCGCTGGTGAAGCTCTCCCTGCGCGGGAAAGCGCTCGGCGGGGTGAACCTCGGCCAGGACCTCAGCACCGACGTCGTCGACGGCACCTACGACCGGGGCCGCTACCTCTACGTCACGCGCCCGTACAACACCGGCCAGCCCGGGTGCCAGGGCGGCTCGCCCGACGAGCAGTGGCCGGGCGAGTGCGCGCTCTACGACTCGGGCCCGCTGGCCTTCACGCGCTGACCCTCACCCGCCGTCGGTGGCGACCTGCTTCTGCAGCTCCTCCATCACCCCGGGGTCACGCAGCGTCGTGACGTCGCCGAGGGCCCGCCCCTCGGCGATGTCGCGCAGCAGCCGGCGCATGATCGTCCCCGAACGGGTCTTCGGCAGGTCGTCGGTCCAGATGATCCGCTTGGGCCGGGCCAGCTTGCCGATGCGCACGGCGACGTGCTCGCGGATGGCGGCCTCGAGCTCGTCGTCGCCGACCAGGTCGCCCTGCAGGATCACGAACGCAGCGACGGACTGGCCGGTGTCCTCGTCGGCCTGCCCGATGACCGCCGCCTCGGCGACGACCTCGTGGGAGACGATCGCGGACTCGATCTCGGCGGTCGACATCCGGTGGCCGGAGACGTTGAGCACGTCGTCGATCCGCCCGATGACCGACACGTAGCCCTCGTCGTCCATCTTCGCCGCGTCGCCGACGACGTACGTCTCGGGACCGAGCCGCGACCAGTACGTGTCGACGTACCGGTCGTCGTCGCGGTAGAGCGTGCGCAGCATCCCGGGCCAC
>SYBY01000223.1 GCA_005788585.1 Actinomycetota bacterium
CGCCGAGCGGCTCGTCGACCTCCTGCCCGAGGCCGACCGGATCGGCTTCTGCGGGGGCGGCGGCAGCGACCCGCTCTACCACGCCGTGCGCCTCGCGCGGGCCGCGACGGGCCGGCGCAAGATCGTGAAGGTCGAGGGCGGTTACCAGGGGTGGCACTCCGACCTGGGCGCGAGCACCGTGCCGCCGACCGGCGACATCGCACCGACCCACACGCCACCGACCGTGCCGAACTCGTCGGGCGTGCTCCCCGAAGTCACGGCGGCGATCCTCGCGGTCAGCGTCAACGACATCGACTCCCTGCGCGCGCGCTTCGCCGAGGAGGGCGACGAGATCGCGGCGCTGTTCGTCGAGCCGGCGCTGTACTCCAGCGGCTGCATCACCGTCGACCCCGAGTACCTGCGCGCGGCGCGCGAGCTGTGCGACGCCCACGGTGCGGTCCTGGTCTTCGACGAGGTGATCTGTGGCTTCCGCTCGCGGGTCGGCGGCGCGGCGGTGCCCTCGGGCGTCGTGCCGGACCTCGCGGCGTACGGCAAGGCGATCGCGAACGGGCACACGTTCGCGCTGCTCGCGGGCAAGGCCGACCTCATGGACCAGCTCGCGCCCGCGGGGGACGTGTTCTTCAGCGGCACGTTCAACGGCGGCCCGCTCGGCGTGGCGGCGGCGAGCGCGGTGCTCGACGAGCTGGAGAGCACCGACGCGATGGCCCGCGCGGTGCGCACGTGCGACCGGCTGGCCGTCGGGGTGAACGCGGCGATCGCGGCCCGCGGCCTGAACGCCGTGGTCCAGCACCACGGCGCGGCCTGGAACCTCTACTTCCACACCCGCAAGGTGCGCGACGTGCGCGACCTCGCGGCGTCGCTGGCGCACGGCACGGAGGAACTGAACCTCGCGTTCCGCCACCACCTGCGCGACCACGCGATCTTCATGCAGCGCCGCGCAGGCACGCTGCGCGGGTTCGTCTCCGCGGCGCACACGGACGCGGACATCGACCGGACGATCGACGTCATCGACGCGTTCCTCGACACCCACGCCTCGACCCTGGCGGCGTCATGAAGGTGGGCTGTGACGTCGGCGGGACGTTCACCGACCTCGTCGCGCTCGGCGACGACGGCGTGATGCGCCTGGGCAAGGCCCTGAACAGCGGCACCGGCCCCGCGGAGGGCACGGTCACCGCGTTGCGCGCGGCGGGCGCCACGCCGGCGGACGTGACGGAGTTCAGCCACGGCACGACGACCGTCACGAACCTGCTCATCGAGCGCACGGGCGCGGCGGTCGGCCTCATCACGACGCGCGGGTTCCGCGACATCCTCGAGATCCAGTACTCGTTCCGCGAGCGCACGTTCGCCGCGCATTACCGCAAGGAGGCGCCGCTCGTGCCGCGCCACCTGCGGCTGGAGGTCGGCGGGCGGATCGAGCGCGACGGGACGGAGTCCGAGCCGGTCGACCGCGAGGAGATCGCCGCCGCGTGCCGCGCGCTGCTCGACGCGGGCGTCGAGTGTCTCGCGGTGTCGCTGTACAACGCCTACGCGAATCCCGCCCATGAGCGCGCGGTCGCCGAGGTGTGGCGCGAGCTCGCCCCCGACCGCCCGGTGACGTGCGCGACCGACGTCGACGCGCGGATGGGCGAGTACGAGCGCGTCTCGACGGCGACGCTGAACGCCAGCGCCGTCCCGGCCATGCGCGCGTACGCCGAGGAGCTGCGCGGCGCGATCGACGCCCCCACCCTCTACATGCACTCCGCCGGCGGCGTGGTCACTCCGCCCGACGCGGCGGAGCGCCCGATCCAGCTCGCGCTCAGCGGCCCGGCGGCGGGCGTGCTCGCCGCGCGGCAGGTCGCGCGGGAGCTCGGCATCGCCGACGTCATCACGCTCGACATGGGCGGGACGAGCTGCGACGTCTGCCTCATCCGCGACGGCGAGCTGCGCGAGCGCGACACGTTCGACGTCGCCTTCGGCGTCCCCGCGCGGACCCGGTCGATCGACATCAGCACCGTGGGTGCGGGTGGCGGCTCGATCGGCTGGATGGACGCCGGCGGCGCGCTGCAGGTCGGCCCGCGGTCGGCGGGTGCCCTGCCCGGCCCGGCCTGTTACGGGCGCGGCGGCACCGAGCCGACGGTCACCGACGCGAACCTCGTGCTCGGGATCCTCGGCGGTGGCGGCCTGCTCGGCGGCAGCCTGGCGCTGGACCGGGACGCGGCGGAGACCGCGCTGGCCGGGCTCGGCGAGCAGTTCGGCGTCGACGCCGTCGAGATGGCGAGGGCCATGCACCAGATCGTCAACGCGAACATGGCCCAGGCCGTCCGCCAGGTCACGGTCCGTCACGGCATCGACCCGCGCAGCTGCGCCCTCGTCGCGTTCGGTGGCGCGGGCGGCCAGCACGCGACGGGCGTCGCGGCCGAGCTCGACATGGGCACCGTCATCGTCCCCGCGCACAGCAGCGTGCTGTCGGCCGTCGGGCTGCTGACCGCCGACGTGCGCGTGTCGGAGACCCGCACGCTGCTCGCGCCCGTCGAGGCGGTCGGCACGCCGGAGGTCGACGCGATCTTCGAGGAGCTGCGCGGCGAGGCCGCCGCCCGCCTGGCGGGCACCGACGTCCCCGACCTGCTCACCGAGCGGTGGGTCGGGCTGCGCTACGCCGACCAGTGGCACGAGCTGGCCCTGCCCGTCGCGGGCGACCCGGCGTCGCTCGCGGAGCGCTTCGAGGCCGAGCACGAGCGGCGCTTCGGCACCCGGCTGGCCGACCCGGTGCAGGCCGTCGACTGCTGGGTCACGCTCGTCGGGCTGCGACCCGATGTCGCGATCGGCGAGGCGGCCAGCGCGGAGGTCGCGCCGCCGTCGGCGGGCGCGTCGCGGGAGCTGCGGCTGTTCGGCACCGAGGTGCCGGTCGTGACCCGCGAGGACCTCGGGACGGACGGACAGTCCGGACCACTGCTCGTCGAGGAGGGCTCGACCGTGACCGTGATTCCCCCCGGCCGCCGCGCGGTGCTGCGCGCCGGCCACCTTGTCTCCGAGGTAGACCGATGAGCACCGTGCAGACCGACGCCTTCACCGCCGAGATTCTCCGGTCCTACCTCGTGAACACCGTCAAGGAGATGGTGATCACGACGACGCGGACGGCGTACTCGACGTGCTTCTGCCACGGCGAGGACTTCACGTGCGGCATCTTCGACGCCGACGGCCAGATGATCGCCCAGGACCAGGGCGTCGGCGTGCACGCCGGCGGACTGGAGGGCGCGATCGCCGCGGTCATCCGCCAGGCCAACGGGCCCTGGCAGCCCGGTGACGTCTACCTGCACAACGACCCGTACGACGGCGGCACGCACCAGGCCGACGTCTGCGTCGTGCGGCCGATGTTCGCCGACGGCCGCCACGTCGGCTTCGCGACGAACCGCGGCCACTGGAGCGACGTCGGCGGCATGGCGCCCGGCGGCTGGTCCGGGGTCGCGCAGGACGTCGTTCAGGAGGGCCTGCTTCTGCCCGCCGTCCAGCTGTACGACGCCGGTGTGCTGCGCGAGGACGTGCGTCGCATGGTCCTGCGCAACGTCCGCCTCAAGCACCAGTGCTGGGGCGACCTGCAGGCGCAGATCGCGTCGGCCATCGCGGCCGAGCGGCGCATCCAGGCGCTGGTCGAGCGCAACGGCATGAGCGGCTACGAGGCCGCCATCGACGCTGCGATCTCCTACAGCCGCCGCCGCTTCCTCGCCGCCGTCGAACGGCTCCCGGCGCGGGCGGCGACCGGCGAGGACGTCATGGAGGACACCGCCACCGGCGAGGGTCCGTTCCCGATCCGCGTGCGCGTCGAGAAGCAGCCCGACGGCACCGTCCTCGCGGACTTCGCGGGCACGTCCCCGCAGGCGCTCGCGCCGATCAACTGCACCTACGCGAGCACCCGCGCCGCGGTCATCGGCTCGCTCATCACGATGCTCGATCCCGACCTGCCGCTGAACGCGGGCGTCACTCGGCTCATCGACGTGCGCGCGCCGCTCGGCTGCATGGTCAACCCCACCTACCCGGCGCCGACGTTCGGCACCACCGCCGACCCCGCCGCCCGCGCCGCGGAGGTCGTGCTGCGCGCGCTGTCCGACCTGCTCCCCGACCGCGCGGTGGCGGGCTCGTACTCGACCGGCCAGAACGCCACAGGCGGCGGCCAGCGCCCGCCCGAGGACGGCGGCGAATTCCTCTGGTACAGCTACCAGGCCGGCGGCTGCGGGGCCTTCCAGGGCGGCGACGGCAACAGCGCCATGTGGCACATCATGGCCAACTCGAAGAACGAGTCGTGCGAGGCCTGGGAGGCCCGGTACCCCATCCGCTACCAGGCGTTCGCCCTGCGTGAGGGCTCCGGCGGCGCCGGGACGTGGCGCGGCGGCCTGGGCACCGAGCGGCGCATCGAGGTCGAGGTCCCCACCCGCCTGTCGGCGATCAGCGGCCACCACGACCTCGAGGCCCACGGCCTCGACGGCGGGCACGGCGGCGCGCCCAACGGCTTCGAGCTCGTACGCGACGGCGAGCAGCGCCGGGTGCAGCACGTCTACGACCTCGCGTCGCCGTCGAAGTTCGCGAACCTGCCGCTGCAGGCCGGGGACGTCTTCGTCTCCCTGCAGGGCGGGGGTGGCGGGATCGGCGACCCGCGTGAGCGCGACCGGACCGCCGTGGCGGCGGACCTGCGGGCGGGCTACATCACCCCCGAGGAGGCTCGGGACGTCTACGGCTACCAGGAGGAACAGCACCCGTGACCATGGTCATCATCACGTACGACCTCGCAGAGGGCGTGACGCGCGAGCAGTACCGCGAATGGTCGAAGACCACCGACCAGGTGATCGGCGGCAGCCAGCCGGGCATCACCCGGTACGAGGTCTTCGAGATGGACCGCTCGACGAGCGGCGACATCGCCTACGACATCCTCGAGGTCATCGAG
>SYBY01000224.1 GCA_005788585.1 Actinomycetota bacterium
GCGTGATCCTCGCGACCCGCCCGTCGACCTCGTAGTCGATGACGGCCATCAGGCCGCCAGCGCCCGGTCCACGATGGCCCGCGTGTCGAGCCCCGACGGCAGCGTCCCGTACACCCGGCCGCCCTCGCCGCCGCAGCGCGCGGCGCAGAACGCGTCGGCCACCGCGGCCGGCGCGTGGCGCACGAGCAGGCTCGCCTGCAGCGCGACCGCGAGGTCCTCCACGACCCGCCGCGCCTCGAGCTGCGCGGTGTCGATGTCGTCCAGACCCTGCAGGCGCGTCTTGATGGCGGCGACGTGGGCGTCGAGCCGGGCATCCGCACCTGCGGCCAGTTCGACCTCGGCCAGGAATGCCGGCAGCCCCTCGGGCTCCTTGCCCATCGCGCGCAGCACGTCGAGCGCGGCGACGTTGCCCGAGCCCTCCCAGATCCCCGCGAGCGGGCTGTCGCGGTAGAGCTGCGGCATGAGCGAGTCCTCGACGTAGCCGTTGCCGCCCAGGCACTCGAGCGACTCCGCGGCGTGCGCGGCGGCGCGCTTGCACACCCAGTACTTCATGACGGCGGTGGCGAAGCGGCGGAACGCGGGCTCGTCCGCGTCGTAGGACGCGGCGACGCGCATGGCCGCGGCGGTGGCGGCCTCGCTCTCGATCGCGAGGTCCGCGAGGACGTTCTGCATGAGCGGCTGGTCGGCCAGCAGCGCGCCGAACGCGCTGCGGTGCCGCGCGTGGTGGACCGCTTGGGCGACGCCGAAGCGCATCGACCCGGCGGTGCCGATGAGGCAGTCCAGCCGGGTGTGGTTGACCATCGTGATGATCGCGTTGACGCCGCGGCCCTCCTCGCCGACGAGGTGGCCGGTGATGCCGTGGAACTCGACCTCGCTGGACGGCAGCGACTTCGTGCCGAGCTTCTCCTTGAGTCGCTGGAACTCCATGCCCGGGCCGCGCTCGACGAGGAAGCAGGAGAGGCCCTCCGGGGCCTGGGCGAGGACGAGGAAGAAGTCGCACGGCGGGTACGAGCAGAACCACTTGTGGCCCCAGATCGCGTACGTGCCGTCGGCGTTGGGCTCGGCGCGCGTGATGTTCGCGCGCACGTCCGAGCCGCCCTGGCGCTCGGTCATCGCCATGCCGGCGATGGCGACCTCGTCATAGTCCAGGCGGGTCAGGCGGGGCTCCCACGCGGCGGACAGCTCCGGCGCGGCGGCCCGCAGCGCGGGGATGACGGCGTGGGTCATCGAGATCGGGCACTGCACGCCGCCGTTGACCTGGTTGAACATCTCGAACATCGCGGCGCGCACGACCTGCGCGCCCTCGCGCGCCTCGCGCCACGGCAGCGCGTGCGTGCCGCGCTCGACGTTCGCGCGCATGAGGACGTGCCAGGACGGGTCGAGCTGCACGTCGTCGATGCGGTTGCCGTAGCGGTCGTAGGGCGTCAGCACGGGCTCGTTGCGCTCGCAGCGGCGGCTGTGCTCGATCGCCTCTTCGCTGCCGCAGTAGGCGCCGGCGTCGCCCAGGCGGTCGACGCCCCACGCGCCGCCATGGCGCTCGACGGCCTCCTGCAGCGCGAGGTCGGCGTGGAACAGGTTGTATGGCGCCAGCGGCGGCGCCTGGTTGCGGACTTCACGGGTCTCGGGGTGCTGCTGGGACGCGGCGGGGACGGTGGCCATCGTGCTCCTCTGGCGGGGGCGGTGAATCCTGATTCACATCATCGTGAATCGGGATTCACTCTGTCAAGCCCGTCGCAACTTCTTGCCGCGTCCGTCGTTGGGTGAAGCATGGTCAGCCGATTCGTAGCACTCACGGTCGTCGCGGTGGTGACGGCCGTGCCCGCGGTCGCGTCGGCGAGCACGCGCCTCTCGCTCAATCGCACAGACGTTGGGGGTACGCACGGGAGGGAGCGTCTGCGGGGCTACATCGATCTCGCAACGCCGTCGTACTGGCAGGCACGGACGCCCCACGGTGCGCCGGAGGCCGAGATGGTCTACGGCCTGGGCAAGACCTGCGTGGTGATCGTGCGCGCCGGCGGCCGAGCCGCAGCGTCGCGTGAGACCTCGCGCGAGCGCGCGGCGCGATTCACCCGCGCGCCCCCGCATGTCCTGCTCGGCCAGGGGCGCGCACATGCGGGCTGGTGGCGGCTCGCGCGGATGCGCTGGCTCGTGGAGGAATCCGGCGAACCCGCGCTCAGCGACAACCTGTACGGATTCCGCGCCTACCGGGTCGCACGTCGCCGCTGGGTGGACGTGCGCCTGCTGGTCGAGTACCGCGGTTGTACCGAGGGCGAGGTCATGGACGGGTCGACGCACGCGGACGTCGCGCGTGTGCTCCGCACGGCGACCGTCCAGGCGCGGGTCGTCCGTCGGTAGCGATCACGCCGGGGCGTGGCGCGCAGCGCGCACGGCGAAAGGCCACGACAGGACGCCGGCCAGTCCGGCGAGGATCGCGGCGAACTTCAGGAGCGCCGCGACGAGTGCCAGCTGCGGCCAGGGGCTCGCCGGCGTGCCCCACAGCGAGACGGCCAGGCCGAGGTTCTCGACGTAGTCGAAGACGATCGCCGAGGTCGCGACCCAGGCGAGCACGTTGGCGATGCTCGCCATCCGCGCGCTGCCCGCGCGCGCCCAGGCCGCCGCGGCCCCGACGCAGCCGCCCGCGATCGCCAGGGCGTAGATGAACGGGTAGAAGATGTCGGCGAGCTGGATGCCCTTCGCCACGCCGATGACGTCCTCGGCGCGCCACGCCGCGAGGATCTCCTCGGTGCGCGCGACGGAGCCCGCGAGCTCGAAGGCGACGATGTCCTCGGAGCCGAGCGGCTCGAGTGCCGCGTTGAGGATCAGCGGCACCGCGCTGGCGATGCTCAGCGCGATGAGGGCCGCGCGCCGGTGGGTCGCGGGCCAGTGGGTGAGGGGGTGCTCCGGCAGGGCCATCGGACGATCCTCCTGCATCGGGGCGCCGGCGGGGGACGATGTCCCCGGTTTCCGACTCGATGTGCCGCGGTTGACGCGCGAGATCATCCCCGACATGATGTTCGACACTATGTCGAGCTTAGTCGCAGACCCCTTCGATCTCGCGCAGTGGACCGACGGCCCGCCGCATGACCTGTTCCGCCGGATGCGCGCCGAGGCGCCGGTCCACCGCACGCCGCTGGCCGACGGCACGCACTGCTGGTCGGTCGTCTCCCACGCGGAGATCGCCGCCATCAGCCGCGACACGTCGACGTTCTCCTCCGAGCGGGGCGGCGTGTTCCTGCAGCCCGACCAGGTGGTGCCGCTCGAGGTCGCGACGAACATGCTGCTCTACATGGATCCGCCGCGGCACACGCACTACCGGCTGATCCTGCAGAAGGTCTTCACGCCCCACGCGGTCGCGAAGCTCGAGGACGGCATCCGCGCCCGCGTGACCCGCGCGATCGACGCGTTCATCGAGGACGGCGCCTGCGA
>SYBY01000225.1 GCA_005788585.1 Actinomycetota bacterium
CAACGCACCGAGGACGGCGCCGCGACCGTGGACAAGGCGCGTGACGCCTTCGTCCAGATCGAGTCGGCGGTCGCCACCGTCGGGGAACGCATCTCCGCGATCTCCGAGGCCATCGCCGCGGTCGATCAGCAGGCGTCGCAGGTCGAGGCCGACATGAGCGAGGTCGCGTCGGTGGCCGAGGAGTCCTCGGCGTCGACGCAGCAGGTCGCGGCGTCCGCGTCGGAGACGAGCGCGTCGACGCAGCAGATCACCTCCGCGGCCGGTGAGCTCGCGGCGACCGCCGCGCGGCTCGAAGAGCTCATCGACCGCTTCACGCTGGACGCCGGGACGGTCGAAGCCCCCGCCGCCTCCTGAACGCCCGCCCGGACGGTGTCCGGGCGGGTCATCTAGCATCGGGCGGGTGCTGGATCGGCCCGTCGTGCTGCTCGTCAACCCCGCGGCGGGCGGTGGCCGCGCGCGCAAGGCGCTGCCCGGGGTCGAGCAGGCATTGCGCGGCGCCGGCGTGGCCGTTCGCAGCGAGGCCACGCGCTCGCTGGACCACGCTCGCGAGCTCGCCGCAGCGGCTGCGGTTGCCGGGGACGCCGTCGTCACGCTGTCCGGTGACGGACTCATCGGGTGCGTGGCCGGCGTGCTGCGCGGACGTGACGACGCCCTCCTCGGGATCCTTCCGGGCGGTCGCGGCAATGACCTGGTCCGCGTCCTCGGTCTCCCGCGGGACCCGGTCGAAGCGGCCCGCGCGCTCCCGCGCTGCGAACCACGGCGGCTGGATGTCGGCGACGTCGACGGTGCGACCTTCATCGGCATCGCCTCGCTGGGATTCGACAGCGAGGCGAACCGCATCGCGAACGCCGCGCCGTCGGTCCTCGGGCCGCTCGCGTATGTGTACGGCGCGCTGCGCGGGCTTGCCGCCTACCGTCCCGCGACCTTCACCCTCACGCTGGACGGCGGCGAGGTGCTCGTCCGCCGGGCGTTCACCGTCGCCGCAGCCAACAGCAAGGCGTACGGCGGCGGCATGTTCGTCGCTCCCGACGCGGAGCTCGACGACGGGCTGCTCGATCTCGTCATCGTCGGCGCCATGTCGCGGCGCCGGTTCGTCGGGAGCCTGCCGAAGGTCTTCCGCGGCACCCACGTCGACGAGCCCGAGGTCGAGGTCGTCCGCACCCGGCGCGTCGAGATCCGCGCCGACCGGGTCTTCGACGTCTACGCCGACGGCGACCCGATCGGCGCGACCCCCGTCACCGTGTCCTCCGTGCCGCAGGCCGTCCCCGTCCTCTGCCCGGTCGCCGCATGATCGGCCCCGCCATCGCCGCCGCGCGTGCCGCCGGCGCGCTGTCCCGCCGCGCCGGGCGAGGTGGGACGTCGCTGCCCGGCAAGGTCCTGCTGCACCTCGAACCCGAGGCCATCGGCACGCTCGCCGCGCGCCTGCCGCGCGGGACCGCCGCGATCTCCGCCACCAACGGCAAGACCACGACGGCCGCGATCGTCGCCGCGGTCCTGGCCCGGTCCGGCGGCCGCGTCGTCCACAACGTGCAAGGGGCGAACATGGCGGGCGGCGTCGCCAGCGCGCTGCTGGACGCCTCCCACGGTCGTGGAATCGACGGCGAGTTCGGCCTCTTCGAGGTCGACGAGTTCTGGCTCGACCGCGTCGTGCCCCAGCTGCGCCCGCGCGCGCTGCTGCTCGGCAACCTGTTCCGCGACCAGCTCGACCGCTACGGCGAGCTGGAGACCATCGCCGACCGCTGGGCCGCGGTGCTCGACCACCTGTCGGGCACGCGGCTCGTGCTCAACGCCGACGATCCGCTCGTCGCCGACCTCGGTGTCGGCCGCGGGGGCGTCCTGTACTTCGGCGTGGAGGACGACGCCGTCGCGCTGGCCGATCTCCCCCACGCCTCGGACTCGAAGCACTGTCGCCGGTGCGGCACGCCGCTGACCTATGACGCGGTCTACGTCGGCCACCTCGGGCGCTGGCGGTGCCCGCGCGGCGACACGCACCGTCCGGCGCCGGACGTCGCCGCCACGAACATCCGGCTCGACGGCACGCGCGGCGCGCGCATCACGCTGCGGACACCCGCCGGCGAGGCGGAGGTCGCGCTGGGGCTCCCCGGGCTCTACAACGTCTACAACGCCGTCGGCGCGGCCGCGCTGTGCCTGGCCCTCGGGGTCGAGCTCGACGACATCGTCGGTGGGCTCGAGGAGGTCCGCGCGGCGTTCGGGCGCGCGGAGACCGTGGCGGTCGACGGGCGCGAGCTCGCCATCCTGCTCGTGAAGAATCCGACGGGGGCGAACGAGGTCCTGCGCACGCTCGCGCTCGAGCCTGGGGAGATCGACCTGCTTGCCGTGCTGAACGACAACATCGCCGATGGCCGCGACGTCTCGTGGATCTGGGACGCGGACCTCGAACTGCTGGCCGGGGGCGTCAGGCGCGTGGTGTGCAGCGGGACGCGGGCCCCGGAACTGGCCTTGCGCCTGAAGTACGCGGGCATCGCCGAGGACCGGATCGAGGTCGTCGACGATCTCGAGGCCGGGCTGGACGCCGCGCTCGACGGCGCAGGCGAGCGCCTCTACGCGATGCCGACCTACACCGCCATGCTCGCGCTGCGCGAGCTCCTGTCCAAGCGCGGCGCGACCTCCGGGATGTTCACGTGAACGAGGAGGCGATCTGGCACGAGCTCGAGTGCTGGGGCTACGACGCCGACCTGCCGCTCTGGCGCGCGCTCGCCGCCGAGTTCGGCGGACCGGTCGTCGATCTCGGTGCGGGCACCGGACGCGTCGCGATCGATCTCGCCGACGCGGGCTTCGACGTCATCGCCGTCGACCTGGACCCCGTGCTGCTGGCCGAGCTCGACCGGGTGGGCCGGCCGTCGATCCGCACGGTCGCCGCCGACATCCGTGAGATGACCCTCGACGTGCGCGTGCCCCTGGTCCTCGTGCCGATGCAGACGATGCAGCTCCTGGGCGGCGCCGGCGGCCGCCGCGCCGCGCTCGACGCGATCAAGGCGACGCTCGCGCCCGGCGGCGTCGTCGCCGTGGCGATCGCCGAGGACGTCGAGCCCTACGACGCCGAGGACCAGGTCCCGTTCGTCGTCGCCGAGCACGACGGGGTGCGCTTCGAGAGCGACCCGTACGCGATCGTCGAGGACGGCGACGCCTACATCCTCCATCACGCCCGCGTCCGGCAGGCGCCGGACGGCACCCGCGAGTCGACGGTCCGCCACACCCGGCTGGACCGCCTCGATGCCGAGACGCTCGAAGCCGAGGCGGCGGCCGCCGGCTACCGGGTCCTGCCCCGGCGCGTCATCGAGCAGACCGACGAGCACGTCGGCTCCGCGGTGGTGATGCTCGGTGGCTGACGGCGCGCTGCGCATCTGTTCGCTGTATCCCGACGTGATGAACATCTACGCCGACCGCGGCAACCTGCTCGTGCTCGAGCGGCGCGCGGCGTGGCGCGACATCGAAGTGCAGGTCACCCCTGCCGGGTTCGGCGACCGCATCGATCCCGACGCGCATGACCTCTTCTACCTCGGCGGCGGTCAGGACCGCGACCAGGCGCTGTGTGCCCGCGATCTGGTCGAGACCAAGCGCGACGCGCTCGCCGCAGCGGCGGACCGCGGGGCGCTCGTCCTCGGGATCTGCGGCGGCTTCCAGCTCCTCGGGCACGTCTACGAGCTCGGCGACGAGGAGATCCCCGGCCTGGGGCTCGTCGACCTGCGGACCGTGCGCTCGGACGACGACCGCCTGATCGGCAACGTCGCGATCGAGGTCGATCTCGACGGCGACGGCCCGAGGACGCTCGCGGGCTTTGAGAACCACGGCGGCCGGACGTATCTCGGCGCGGGCGAGCGCCCGCTGGGCCGCGTGCTGCGCGGCCACGGCAACGACGGGCGCTCGGGCCAGGAGGGCGTGCGGCGCGACGGGGTCATCGGCACCTACCTCCACGGTCCCCTGCTGCCGAAGAACACGTGGTTCGCCGACTGGCTGATCGCGCGGGCGACGGGCCTCACCCTCCCGCCGCTGGACGACCGCATGGAAGCCGCGGCGCACGCATCGGCGCGGCGCGCCGCGGGCGTCTGAGCGTCAGGCGATCTTCGCCACGTCGGCCTTCGGCGCGCGCAGTGTCTCGGCGAAGAGCGGCAACCGGTCCCACGGGATGACCAGCGTGCCGGCGAACCCGGCGGCGAACGCCGTGAGGTAGTCGTCCCAGCTGCCGTACGCCTTGCCGATGTACAGCGGGATGAGGTAGGCGAGCGCGACCACGACGACGGACACG
>SYBY01000029.1 GCA_005788585.1 Actinomycetota bacterium
GATCAGGACGCCGCCGGTGCGCGACGCGTCGACGAAGCCCATGGCGGCGACCGTCTTGCCGGCGCCGGTGGCGTGCTCGAACCAGAAGCGCTTGTGCGCGTTGGGGTCCTCGGCCTGCTCCTCGAGCTGCTCCTCGTCGGCGGCGGCGGCCGCATCGACGTCGTCCTCGTCGTCGTCGGGCTCGGGCTCGTCGTCCTCGAGCTCCTCGAGGTCCTCGATGTCCGCGAGCTCGGGGTCGTCCTCGAGGACGAGCTCCTCCTCGACGGCCAGCACCGGCGCGGCCTCGGACTCGTGCTGCTCGTCGACCGTCTCCGTGCCCTTCTGGGCCTCGGTGAGCAGCGCGGCGAGCGTGCCCGAGAGCGCGTCGACCTGGTGCGGGTTCAGCGTCGTCCCGTCGGCGAGCTTCGGCTCGTCCTCGGACAGCACACGCTCGAGCCCGAGCAGCAGCGACCACTTGCGCCGCCACTTCTCCGACGGGACCTTGCGGCCGTCGTTCAGCTCGTAGAGCGCCCAGTCCAGCGCACGGCGACGGGCGCTCCCGGGCGCGAGGGCCTCCGCCGGGTCTTCCCCGGCGTGAACGAACGTCTCGTGCGAGAACTTCTCCGCCCGGGCGATCTCCTCATCGCTCGGCACGGTCGTGGCCGGATCGGCCACTGGCGTGGACTCAGCCACCAGAAGGCTTCCTTGTGCGTGTAGACGGGCGCCGCTCTTCGGCGCTTCGACCCCTCAGATTCCCGGCCGGAACCGGAACGTGTGCGAGGGGTGCGAGACAGCGGCCCCCCCTGCGGGTTCATGCGCAGCATATCGCACCGGCCAGGACGGAGGAACGTCCGCGCATGCGATCCTGCGGTGGTGCGCCGCACGTTGCTCATCGCCGCCGGGACCGTCGCGCTCGTCGTCGTGCTCGTCATCGGACTGCGCCAGGCCGGGGACGACGGCACCGACGCGGAGGCCGGGACCGCCATGACGCGCGAGGAGGTCCTCGCGCCCCTGACGCCTCCGCCCCCGGTGCCCCCGCGCCTGGCCGCGCTGCACGCCCAGGGCAGCGAGCTCGTCCCCGGTGCACTGCCGGTCTACGAGGAGAAGCTGCGCGAGCTGCGCGGCTTCCCGGTCGTCGTGAACCTGTGGGCGTCGTGGTGCGGGCCGTGCCGGTTCGAGCTGCCGTTCATCCAGGAGGTCAGCTCGGAGCTGGGGCGCGAGGTCGCGTTCCTCGGGGTCGACGTCGGCGACAACCGCGAGGACGCGATGAAGACGGCGGCGGAGTTCTTCATGCCGTACCCGTCGGTCGAGGACCCGCGCACCAAGATCCGTGCCGACCTCGGCGCGCAGGGCCTGCCGGCGACCGCGTTCTACACCGCCGACGGGAAGCTCGACTACCTGCACCAGGGCGCGTACCGCAGCGCCGACGACCTGCGCGAGGACATCCGGCGCTACGCGCTGAAGGACGGCACGTGAGCGGCGTCGAGATCCGCGAGCCGCGCGACGGCGCCGAGCTGCGCGCCGCGTTCGACCTGCGGTTCACCGTCTTCTGCGAGGAGCAGGGCGTCCCGCTCGAGCTCGAGCTCGACGAGTACGACGCCGACGCGCTGCACCTCGTGGCCGTCGAGGACGGCGGTGTCGTCGCGACGTGCCGCCTGCTGCGGGTGGGCGACACGGTGAAGTTCGGGCGCCTGGTGGTCGCGCAGTCCGCGCGCCGGCGCGGCATCGCCGCCGAGATGCTGGCGGAGACCGAGCGGCGCGCACGGGAGATGGGCGCGCGCCGGCTCGTGCTGAGCGCGCAGACCTACGCGGTGAAGCTCTACGAGGACACCGGCTACGCCGCGTTCGGCGACACGTACGAGGACGCGGGGATCGAGCACATCAGCATGGAGCGCGAGCTTGTCTGAGGTCCGGGTCGATCCGCTGACCGGCCTGCGCACGATCGTCGCGGGTGACCGCGCGACCCGACCGGGCGGTGGGCTGTCCGCCACCCCCGCCGAGCCGATCGACCCCGCCAAGGACCCGTTCGCCGAGGGCCACGAGGACCAGACGCCGCCCGAGGTCTTCGCGGTCCGGCCGGGCGGCGGCGCGCCGGACACGCCCGGGTGGACGGTGCGCGTGGTCCCGAACCTGTATCCGGCGCTACGCGCCGACGCGCCGGTGCCCGAACCGCACGCCGAGCCGGACCTCTTCCAGGCGTTCCCCGCCAGCGGCGCGCACGAGGTCGTCATCAACAGCCCGAAGTCCGTGCTCAGCCTGGCCGACCTGTCCCCGAACGAGGTCGCCGTCGCCATGGGCGTCTGGCGCGAGCGCATCCGCGCACACGACGGCGCCGCGTGCCGCCACCTCATCGTCAACGAGCGGCGCGAGGGCGGCGCGTCGCTGCCGCACACCCACGCGCAGCTGTACGCGCTGGACTTCGTCCCCGCGGCGATCGCCCGCGAGCGCGAGCGGTTCACCGCGTACGCGACCCGCACCATGGGCGGCAACCTGCTCGCCGACCTGCTCCAGCACGAGGTCCGCCAGCGCGTGCGCCTCGTGGCCTACGACGACGAGGCGGTCGTGCTGGCGCCGTACGGGTCGCGGCTGCCGTTCCAGCTCATGCTCGTCCCGCGGGCGGGAGCTGCACGCTTCGAGGACGACGGGCCGCTCGGCGCCGCGCTCCTGCATGACGCGCTGAGCCGCCTGCAGCGCCGGTTCGGCTGCAATCCGCCGCTGAACCTGTGGGTCCGCACCGCGCCGTCGGGCGCCGAGCACTTCTGCTGGCGCATCGACATCGTGCCGCGGCTGACCCACCTCGCCGGGCTGGAGCTCGGCACCGGTGTCCACCTGAACATCGTGGCGCCGGAGCAGGCCGCAGCCGAGCTGCGCGACGCGTGATCTTCGCGGTCCTCGTCGCGATCCTCGTGTCGGTCGGCGCGGGAGTCTGGGCCGAGCGGCGCCACGGCGAGGGAGCCCAGCGCGCCGTGCAGCGCACGGTGACGTGGGCGCTCTGGGGGATCATCCCGCCGATCGTCATCGTCATCACCGCCCGGCTGGAGCTCAGCTCGGGCGTGGGCGCGGGCATCGTGTTCGGCTACCTCGTGCTCGCGGCGGTCGGGCTGCTGGCGTGGATGATCGGCAGCCGGGTGCTACACCTGCCGCGGTCCTCGACGGGTGCGCTGATCGTCACCTCGATCCTGGCGAACACCGGGTACCTCGGAATCCCGCTCATCCTCGTCCTGCTCGGGGGCGACGAGGTGGGGTTCGCCATCGTCTGGGACAGCATCATCAGCTACCCGATGGCGTTCATCGTCGCGTTCGCCATCGGTGCGGCGTTCGGCGACCACGGCGCGAGCGACGTCCGCGACCGGATCCTGAGCTTCTTCACGAAGAACCCCATCCCGTGGGCGTTCGCGATCGGGCTGCTGATCCCCGACGCCTGGGTCTCCGACGGGCTGTTCGACGCGATGAAGATCCTGGCGTCGTCGCTGCTGCCGCTCGGGTTCTTCATGGTCGGCGTGCAGCTCTCGGCCGAAGGCGAGCACGGGACGTTCCGCTTCCCGCCGCCCCTCACCGCGCCCGTGGCGACGGTGCTGGGCCTGCGGCTGCTCGTCGCGCCGGTGCTGCTGCTGGGGATCGCCGCCGCGACGGTGTCGATCCCTGATGCGTACCACCTGCAGGCCGCGATGCCGTGCGGCATCAACGCGCTGATCGTGGCGCACGTCTACGAGCTGGATCTGCGGCTGACGTCCGCGGCGATCGCGTGGAGCACCGCGATCTTCGCCGTCGAGGTGGCGATCCTCGCGCCGTTCCTGTGAGATGCCGCGCATGAAGCTCTACACGTGTGGACAGCGAGACCACGGCCCGCACGCACTGCACCCGTGCGGCAAGGCGGGGCACGCGCTGCGCGAGGCCGGCTACGAGTTCGACATCGAGACCGTCCCCGGCTATGCGCTCCTGCCGTGGACGCGCCGCGGCGACGCGCGCGCCGAGATCCAGAAGATCTCCGGGCAGAAGAACGTGCCGGTGCTGGTCCTCGACGACGGCGAGGTCATCAGCGGGTCGGGCACCATCGCGCGCTGGGCGAAGGAGCACCCCGCGGCGTGAAGGCACTCGTGCAGCGCGTGTCGCGTGCGGCGGTGCGCGTGGACGGTGCGGTCGTCGGCGAGATCGGTCCGGGTCTGCTGGTGCTGCTGGGCGTGAAGCACGAGGACACGGAGGCCGACGCCGATCGCCTGGCGGAGAAGATCCGCACACTGCGGGTGTTCCCCGATGCGGAGGGCCGGATGAGCGAGCCGCTCGGCGAGCGCGGGGTGCTGTGCGTCAGTCAGTTCACGCTGTACGGCGACACGCGGAAGGGGACGCGGCCGTCGTACGTCGCGGCCGCGCGGCCGGAGGTCGCCGAGCCGCTGTACGAGCGGGTGTGTGACGCGCTGGGGGCGGCGCGTGGCGTGTTCGGGGCGATGATGGAGGTCGAGCTGGTCAACGACGGGCCGGTGACGGTGATGATCGAGGTGCCGCCCACGGGGGTGTGAGATTTCCGCTTCGCGTCACGAACCGTAAGTCTCACACCCCCGTAGGATCGGCCCCATGCCGCCCACCGACCGCTTCGTCCCCCGCTTCGCCGCCGAGCCGCCGCAGGAGGGCTTCCCCTACGGCCGGTGGGCCGAGACGCTGCGGGCCGAGTTCCTCGCGGCCTGCCTGCGCGCCGCGGAGGAGGCCGACGACCTCGAGGTCGGCGAGCCGACCGACATCACCTGGTTCCCCGACCGCACGTGGGAGGCGCGCACGTGGATCCCCGCGTCCACGCGCACGACGACCGGCATCGAGCTGTTCGGCCACGTGTCGTTCCGGCCCGCCACCGAGGACGAGGAGGCCGACGAGTTCGAGGCGCACGCGGAGGCCACCGACGTCCTGGCCGAGGACCACGACGACTGGCGCATCGACGTGTCCGACCACGTCATCGGGGACTGGCGCGGGGAGCTCGGCAACGTCGCCGACATGACTCTCGTGTGGGGTGTCCCGCTCGTGCAGGGCGGCGTGGTCGCGTGCGCCGAGCTCGCCGGCGTGACGGTCGACCAGTGCACGCTCGCCGAGGACCGCTTCACCCTCGTCGCGCCTGACAGCTACCGGCAGGACACGCTCGAGGTCGCGCTGTACGACGCGCGGGGTCGTGAGGTCGCGCGGGAGTCGCTGTACGCGGAGGAGGAGGACGCGGACGAGACCGCGCCTGACGAGAACCACGACGAGATCAACGACGCCCTGGGGCGCGGGGACTGACGCTCAGCCCGCCGCCCGGCGCGCCCGCGCGTCGAGCGACGTGAACGCCAGGTCCCACGCGCCCAGCCGCTCGTCGACCACCCCGAGGACGTCGCGGGAGACGAGCAGCGGCCGCTCGTCCCACCGCCACGGCACGCCGATCGCCATCTCGACGGCCGCGCGGTTGATGCCCGACCAGGCCCGGGACCGCAGCTCACCCGGCGGCAGCTCGGCGCTGGCGGCCATCGCGGCGTCGACCCGACCCCCCGCCCGGCCGCGCGCGAGCGGGCGCAGCAGCACCGCGGGGTCGGCGGCGACCGCACCCGCGGAGGCGCTCAGGCACACCGCGTAGGGCGACGTGCGCGCCGTGCAGGCGGTGCGCAGCGCAGCACCCTCGAGGACCTCGACGCGCAGCCGCACCCCGAGCGGCCGCCATGAGGCGCGCGCAACCCGCGCCATCGCGGCGTCGGCTCTCGATCCACCACGGACGGCCAGGAGCGCCGGGCCGTCGTACCGCCCGTCCGCCGAACCCGCGCGGCGCAGCTCGGACGCCGCGAGCCGGGGGTCGCCCGCCGGCTCACGCAGCTCCGCCGCGCCGGTGCCGTCGACGCCGCCCGACTCGTCGTGGCCGGGCACGCTCGGCGGGAGGTAGTGGGACGCGAGCGCGCCGGTCCCGCCCGCGGCCCGGAGCAGCGCCTCGCGGTCCAGCGCCGCGACGAGCGCCCGGCGGACGTGGACGTCGCGCAGCTCCGGGGTCCGGGAGTTCAACCCGATGTACCGCGTGACCGGCAGCGGGGCGACCGCGAGCAGTCCGGCGTCGTCACGCCGCCGCGCGATGCGCGCAACCTCGGGCGGCGCGGCCGGCGCGAGCACGTACCCGGTGCCCGACAGCGTCCGCCACGCCGCCGGCACGGTGGCCTGCTGCTGGAAGGTGATGCGGTCCGGATACGCGGGCCGCGGATCGCTCTCGCGGCGCCACACCGGGTTGCGATCCAGCCGCATCGACGTGCGCGCCAGCGGGGACGGCACGTCCAGCGCCGGGGCGTACGGGCCGCTGAAGACCGACGCCCCGGCCGGGAACGACCCGAGCACGCGGGGCGTCTCCGCGGGCACGGGCGTACTGGCCGCCGTGGCAAGTCCCTCGAGGACGGGCTCGGGGGTCGGGACGCGCAGCTGCAGGACGAGCCGGTCCTCGTCGACGGCGCTGATCCCCGGGACGTCGCGCCAGACGCCCACGGAGCCCAGCCCCTCGATGGCGCCGAGCAACAGTCGCGCGTCGGGCCCCGACTCCCGGTCGGCCAGCGCGCGCTCGAGCCCATGCTCGACGTCCCGCGCCGTGATGCGCCGCCCGCCCTCCGGCCCGAACCGGCCGGTGCGGCGGATCGGCACCGTGATGGTCTTGCGGTCCTCGGAGATCTCGGCTCGCCCGGCAGCGAGATCCGGGACCGCGCCGGTCCTCTCCGGGACGTGCAGGTACAGCTGGCGGAACGCCACGCCGTGCGCCATCGCGGCGGTGACGTCGGGCACGCGATGCGGGTCCAGGGCCTGCGGGACGGCGGGTGCGAGCACCGTGAGCTCGCCCCCGCGACCGGGGCGCTCGTTCTCCGCGGGCTTCGGGCCGCCGGACCCGGACCCGCAGCCGAGACCTCCGGCGAGGGCCGCGACCACGGCCACCGCGGCTGGACGATGCGACCGCACGGACGCAGGGTACGGCCCCGCCGCCGCCACATCATGAGCGTGATCCTGCACGCTTGAGATCTGGGGCTGGAATGCCGATGGCGGGGGTACGCTTGCGCTCACTCCTGCGGCGTTTCGGACAAGGAGACATCCCCCCTATGCGACGTACTTCCCCACGGCTCGCCAGCACGCTGGCCGCCGCTGCCCTGCTCGGCCTGGCCGGATGTGGCGGTGACGACTCCGAGGACAGCGGGGGTGACACCGCGGGGAAGACGGGCGGAACGGCGACGGCGTACTACACGTCGTTCCCGGACTACCTCGATCCGGCCCTCACGTACACGGCCGAGGGCTGGCAGGCGATGTGGACCGTCTACACGCCGCTGGTGACCTACGCGCACGTGGAGGGCGTCGAGGGCGCGAAGCTCATCCCGGGTCTCGCCGAGGCGCTGCCCGAGGTCTCCGATGACGGGAAGACCTACACGCTGAAGCTGCGTGACGGCCTGACCTACAGCGACGGCACGCAGGTCAAGGCCTCCGACGCCGAGCACGCCATCAAGCGCGTCCTGAACCTCGAATCCGGCGGGTCCGGCTTCTTCCAGGGCATCGAGGGCGCCGAGGACTACCTCGAAGCCGGCAAGGCGAGCGCCGACATCTCCGGGATCGAGACCGACGACGCCACCGGCGAGATCACGTACAAGCTCGTCGAGCCGGACGGCACCTTCCCGTTCGCGCTGTCGATGCTGTTCGCCGCGCCGGTGCCGTCCGACACGCCGTTCAGCAACCAGACGAAGAACCCCCCGCCGGGCGTCGGCGCCTTCAAGATCACCGAGGTCGACGGCACCCGCGGCTTCACGATGGCCAAGAACGCCGAGTTCCCCGAGATCGAGGGCGTCCCCGCGGCGAAGCTCGACACGCTCGAGGTGACCGTCGTCAAGGAGGCCCGCCGCCAGGGCCAGGACATCCTCGACAACAAGGTCGACTACATCGTCGACCCGCCGATCGGCGAGCAGCTGCGCGAGATCCGCACCGCCGCCAAGGACCGGTTCTCCGAGCACACCACGCTGTCGACGTACTTCATGTTCCTGAACACCCGCGAGGCGCCCTTCGACAAGAAGGAGGTCCGCCAGGCGGTGAACTACGGCCTGAACAAGCCCGCCCTGGCGCGCCTGTTCAGCGGCCTCCTCGCGCCGAGCTGCAACTTCCTGCCGCCGGAGATGCAGGGCTTCGAGAAGCTCGAGCCGTGCCCGTACGGGGACCCGAACGCCGAGCCCGACCTGGCCAAGGCGCGGCAGCTCATCAAGGACGCGGGGGCCGAGGGCGCGAAGGTCACGGTCTGGGGCAACGACGAGGACGAGACCCGCGAGGTCACGACCGCGTTCGCCGACCAGCTCAGCGCGATCGGCCTCGACGCCAAGCCGCGCATCGTCTCCGGTGAGGTGTACTTCTCCACGATCGGCAACGAGAAGACGAAGGCACAGGCCGGGTTCACCAACTGGTTCGGGGACTTCCCGCACCCGGCGAACTTCCTGTTCCTCATGGACGGCAACTCCATCCAGCCGACGAACAACGTCAACTTCTCCAACGTCGACGACCCGGAGATCAACGACACGCTCGCCGAGATCGGGCAGAACCCCGACCTCGCGGCGGTGGCGCCGCAGTACGCGGCGCTCGACAAGCGGGTGGTCGAGGAGGCGTACATCGCCCCGTACGGCAACCGCAAGCTGACCCTGGTGACCTCCGACCGGATGGCGTTCGACGACATCGTCTGGCATCCGCTCTTCCTCGCGGACTTCTCGACATTCGCGCTGAAGGAGTAGCCGCACCCGTCGCGTCCCCGGGCCAGTCGCCGTGGCGGCTGGCCTGGCGGCGGCTGCGCCGCAACCGCACGGCGGTCGCGTTCGCGCTGCTGTTCGCGGTCCTCGTCGGCATGGCGCTCGCCGCGCCGCTGTACGCCGAGCACGTGGCGAACACGACACCGGAGCGCACGAACATCACCGGCAAGGTCGTCGTCGACGGAGAGACCCGTGACGTCGTCAGCATCGACGGGGTCCCGCTCGGGCCGACCTGGCAGCGGGAGTACCTGCTCGGAGCCGACGTCACCGGGCGCGACGTCGCGGTGCGCCTGCTCTACGCGGGCCGCAACTCGCTGTTCATCGGCATCACCGCGGCGCTCATCACCACCTTCCTCGGCATCGCCCTCGGCCTGCTCGCCGGCTACTACCGGGGCGCCACGGACTGGGTGATCTCCCGGGCGATGGACGTCCTCTGGGCCGTGCCGGTCCTGCTGCTCGGCGTCGCCCTCGGCGTCGCGCTCACACTCGGAGGACTCAAGATCGGCCCGGTGGAGATCCGCGGCGGGTCCCTGTGGATCCCCGCGCTGATCATCGGCGTGGTCAGCGTCGTCTACCTCGCCCGCCCGCTGCGCGCGGAGGTGCTGCGGCTGCGCGAGCAGGAGTTCGTCGAGGCCGCGCGCGCCCAGGGCGCCAGCGGTCCACGGATCATGGTCGGCGAGATCCTGCCCAACATCGTCACGACCGTGCTCGTGTTCTTCCCGCTGCTCGTCGCCAACGCCGTGCTGCTCGAGGCCGCGCTGTCGTTCCTCGGCGCGGGGGTGCAGGAGCCGGCACCGTCCTGGGGCCTCATGATCGGCAGCGGGATCAACGTGCTCATCACCCAGCCCGCGCTGACGATCGCGCCGGGCGTGATGCTCGTCCTGTCGGTGCTGTCGCTGAACGTCGTCGGCGAGGCGGTGCGCGAGGCCATCAACCCGCGCGCCCGGGTGCGGCTGGAGCAGTAGGCCGTGGCCCGCTTCATTATCCGCCGGCTGCTCGGGATGGTCCTCGTCCTGTTCGCGGTGTCGGTGATCGTCTTCGCGATCTTCAACGTCATCCCCAACGGCGCGCCCGAGAACCGCATGGCGGGCAAGCAGTCGACGCCGCAGCAGATCGAGGCGATCCGGCGCGAATGGGGCTTCGACCAGCCCGTCCCGACGCAGTACGTCAAGACGATGGAGAAGCTCCTGACCGGGAAGAACTTCATCAGCTACAACCAGCAGCGCCCGGTCTACGACGAGCTGAAGCAGGGCCTCCCGCGCACCCTCGCGTTGGCGATCGGGGCGGCCATCCTGTGGCTCGTGGCGGGCATCGCGCTCGGCGTCTATAGCGCGCTGCGGGCCGGCAGCAAGTCCGACTTCGCGATCAACGTCCTGGCCATCATCGGGATCAGCGTGCCCGTGTTCTGGCTCGGCGCGCTCGTCAACCACTACCTCGGCTACAAGCTCGGCTGGTTCCCCAACGGCGGCTACGTCCCGATCTCCGAGGGCGGGCTGTGGGAGTGGGCGTACCACCTGTTCATGCCGTGGACCGTGCTGTCGATCCTGTTCATCGGCGTGTACTCCCGCGTGCTGCGCAGCACGATCCTCGACACGCTCGACGAGGACTTCGTCCGCACCGCGCGCGCGAAGGGGCTGAGCGAACGGCGCGTCGTCACGCACCATGTCCTGCGCACCTCGCTCGCGCCGATCGTGACGCTCTGGGGCCTGGACTTCGCCCTCGTCGTGACGGGCGGGGCGATCCTCACCGAGACCGTCTTCGACATCCAGGGCATCGGCTCGTACTACGCCGACTCGGTGGGTCAGCTCGACGTCCCGCCGGTCATGGCCGTGACGATGCTCGGCGCCGTCGTCATCGTCGTGGTCAACACGCTCGTGGACATCGCGTACGCGGCGCTCGACCCGCGGGTGCGGCTGTCATGAGCGTCCCGATGCTCGCCGTCGACGACCTGCGCGTGCGCTTCCGCACCGAGGACGGGGTCGTGCGCGCGGTCGACGGCGTGAGCCTGGAGCTCGGGACCGGCGAGGTCCTGGCGATCGTCGGCGCGTCGGGGTCGGGCAAGGCCGTGACCGCGCTGACCCTGATGGGGCTGACCCGCGGGCAGAACACGGAGATCGAGGGCGCCGCGCGCCTGCACGGCGAGGACCTCATCACCGCCCCGGACGACCGGCTGCGCCGGATCCGCGGCGCCGAGCTGTCGATCGTCTTCCAGGACCCGCTCAGCGCGCTGAACCCCGTCTACCGCGTCGGGCGCCAGATCGCCGAGCAGATCCTCGCCCATGAGGACCTCGACCGCGACCAGGTGCGCTCGCGCGTGCTCGAGCTGCTCAAGCGCGTCGGCATTCCGCAGGCCGAGACGCGGATCGATGCGTACCCGCACGAGCTGTCGGGCGGCATGCGCC
>SYBY01000226.1 GCA_005788585.1 Actinomycetota bacterium
CGGCTGAAGTACATCGTCAGGACGGACTTCGGCTCGTTCTCCATCGGCGAGTACGGCGGCGCGGACACGATCAACCCGGATGCCGCGTCGGCGCGCGGCGCGATGGCCGTGGCCGCGATCAGTCAGGCCGACGTGGGGCTCGACGATCCGCAGACCTACAGCTCACGCGGGCCGAAGACGCGGCTGTTCGACGCCGCCGGCACCCGCCTGGCGGTCCCGGAGGTGCGTCAGAAGCCCGACCTCGCCGCGGCGGACAACGTCGCGACGACGATCCCGCGGTTCAATCCCTTCCGGGGCACGAGCGCCGCGGCCCCGAGCGCCGCCGGTGTCGCCGCGCTGGCGCTGTCGGCGAAGCCCACGCTCCCGCTGCCCGTGCTCCGCGCGATCCTGACGAGCCCCGTCAACACCATCGACTGCTCGCTGCCGGGCCTGCCGGACACCGACTGCGGGTCGGGCTTCGTGCTCGCCGACCGCGTCGTCGCGCAGGCGCAGGACCCGTCGCCGCCGGTGGTGACGCAGACGGTCGCTCCCGCCGCGCCCACCGGTGCGAACGGCTGGTGGACGGGTGACGTCAGCGTCTCGTACGCAGTCACCGACCCCGGGTCGCCGGCACTGCTCGCCGGCTGCGAGACCGAGACCCGGTCGATCGACGGCAGCTCGACGACCCCGGCCTGCGTCGCCCAGAGCGCGGGAGGGACGACCACGCGCGCGGGGGTCACGCTGCGGCGGGACACCCGCCCGCCGGAGACGCCGCAGATCACGGGGATCGGCGGGGCGTACCCCGCGGGTCAGGTGCCGACGGCCGTCGGATGTGTGTCCTCCGATGCCACGTCGGGTCTGGCCTCGTGCACCGTCACGCCGGTGCAGACCGGGGTCGGCGCGCACACGCTCACGGCGACCGCCACCGACAACGCAGGTCTGACCTCGACGTCGACCGTCACCTACGAGGTCGTCGCGGTGCCGGCGTTCGCCCCGGTTCCCGTCGGCGGCGTCGCCGGCATCTCGGCGGGCTCGTTCCGTGCGGCGTCGGTGGTCACCCTCCCGTCGGCCACGCGGTGCGTGCGGGCCACCACCCGCCTGAAGGTCCGCGTCCGCACGCCCCGCGGCGCAGCGATCCGCACGGTGACGGTCACCATGACGGGCGTGAAGCGGACCCGGACCCTGAAGCAGGCCGGCACGATCACCCTCGCCAGGCTCCAGCGCAGGAAGGTCACCGTCACCGTGACCGTCACGCTGCGCGACGGCCGGAAGTCGACGATCAGGCGCACCTACAGGCGCTGCTGAAGAGGCCGCGCGGACGGGTAGGGTGCCCGTCGTGTCCGACCGTCCCGAGCGCCTCTTCCTCATCGACGGCAACTCGCTCGTGTACCGCGCGTTCTTCGCGCTGCCCGAGTCGATCGCCACCTCCACCGGCCAGCCGACGAACGCCATCTTCGGCTTCGCGTCGATGCTGGTGAAGATCCTGACCGAGCACGGCGTGCAGCCCACGATCGTCGTGTGGGACGCCGGGCTGTCCGGGCGCAAGGAGATCTCGCAGGAGTACAAGGCCCAGCGCGCCAGCCGCCCGGATCTCCTGCGGGAGCAGTGGCCGCACTTCGCCCCGCTCGTCGACGCGTTCGGCTACAAGAACGTGTCCGTCGAGGGCTTCGAGGCCGACGACGTCATCGCGTCCATCGCTGAGCGCGCGCGGGAGAAGGGCATCCCCTCCACGATCGTCACCGGGGACCGAGACGCGTTCCAGCTCATCGACCCCGACGGGGTCGTCACGGTCATGGCGACGTCACGCGGCATCACCGAGACCAAGCTCTACGACCACCAGGCCGTCGTCGACCGCTACGGCATCACGCCGGACCTGATCCCCGACTTCTACGGGCTGAAGGGCGACACGTCGGACAACATCCCGGGCGTCCCGGGCATCGGCGACAAGACCGCCGCGCAGCTGCTGCAGGCGTGGGGGGACCTCGAAGGCGTGCTCAGCCACGTCGACGACATCTCCGGCGCCAAGCGCAAGGAGAACCTGACCAACCACGCCGACGACGCGCGGATGTCCAAGCAGCTGGCGACGATCCAGCGCGACGTCCCCGTCGACATCGACGTCGAGCACGAGCTGGGGCGCGAGCCGGACCGGTCGAAGCTGCGCGAGGTGTTCCGCGAGTTCGAGCTGCGCGACCCGCTGCGCCGCCTGGAGGAGGTCTTCGGCGAGGACGGCGCGGCGCCGACGCCCGACTCCGCGGTGAAGCTCGGGGCCACCGTCCGCGAGGGGACCGTCGCCGACGCGGCCGCGCTGGCCGGCGACGAGCTGGCCGTCGCCGTGGTGGAGCCCGCGATCGAGGAGGGTCAGCTGCTGGCGCTCGAGGAACGCTGGCGGTTCGCGGTGGCGTCGGGCGACCAGGTCGTGGTCGGCCACGTCGACCGCCCCGAGGATCTCGTCGACGCGCTGGGCGACCGGCCGGTCACCGCGCACGACGTCAAGGCGCTGCGGCGTGTCCCGCCGCGCATCGCGCACGACACGCTGCTGGGCGCGTACCTGCTGGAGCCCGCCCGCCGCGGGTACCCGTTCGCGGAGCTGTGCTCCGAGCGCGGGATCGCCGCCGACACCGGCGACGAGCTGGCCGACACCGCGGTGCTGGTCGGGGCACTGACCGCCTGGCAGCGCGAGCAGCTCGAGGAGCGCGACCTCACGCGGCTGCTGCACGACATGGAGCTGCCGATCGTCCCGGTGCTGCGCGACATGGAGCTCGCGGGCGTGCGGCTGAACGTCGAGCGCCTGAACGAGGTCGGCACCCGGGTGCGCGACGAGATCCACACGCTCGAGCGCGAGATCTGGGACCTGGCGGACGAGGAGTTCCTCATCGCGTCGCCGCAGCAGCTCGGCTCGGTGCTCTTCGAGAAGCTCGGGCTGTCGCGCAAGCGGCGCGGCAAGACCGGGTTCTCCACCGACGCCCGCGTGCTGCAGGCCATCCGCGACGAGCACCCGATCATTCCCAAGATCGAGCGCTGGCGCGAGCTCAACCAGCTGACGAAGACCTACCTCGACACGCTGCCGGCGCTGACCGACGAGGACTCGCGCATTCACACGACGTTCGAGCAGGCCGTCGCGCAGACGGGGCGCCTGTCATCGAAGGACCCGAACATGCAGAACGTGCCGGTCCGCACGGCGCTGGGCCGGGAGATCCGCGGCTGCTTCGAGGCCGCAGACGGCAACGTGCTGCTGAGCATCGACTACTCGCAGATCGAGCTGCGGGTGCTCGCGCACATCGCCGACGAGCCGGTGCTCAAGGAGATCTTCATCCGCGGCGAGGACGTGCACAGCGCGACCGCGTCGCAGGTCTTCGGCATCCCGCCGGAGCAGATCGACGTCGGTCAGCGATCGAAGGCGAAGATGGTCAACTACGGCATCGTCTACGGCCTGACCGACTACGGCATGGCCGACCGCCTCGGCATCGAGCGCGACGAGGCCAAGGAGTTCATCGACGCGTACTTCGCGCGCTTCCCGGCCGTGAAGGCGTACATCGACACGACGATCGACCAGGCGCGCGAGTACGGGTTCGTCATGACGATGTGGGGCCGGCGCCGGCAGATCCCCGAGCTGAAGGCACGCAACTGGCAGGTGCGGTCACTCGGCGAGCGCCTCGCGGTCAACACGCCGATCCAGGGCACCGCGGCGGACATCCTCAAGCTCGCGATGATCCGCACGGCGCACCTGCTCGACGGGTCGGCGGTCCGGCCGATCCTCACGGTGCACGACGAACTGCTCTTCGAAGGGCCGCCCGACGAGGTGGCCTCCGCCCAGCCCGACATCGTCAAGGCTATGGTCGACGTGTGGGAGCACACGCCGCCGCTGGAGGTCGACGCCGGCGTGGGGAAGACCTGGCTGGAGGCCAAGTAGCGATGGACCGCGGGCTGGCGGCGATCCTCACCGCCACCGCCGGTGGGATCGTCGCGCTGCAGC
>SYBY01000227.1 GCA_005788585.1 Actinomycetota bacterium
CGTCGGGCTCGGCAACCCGGGTTCCCGGTACGCGGGGACCCGGCACAACGTCGGCTTCGACGTCGCGGAGGCGCTCATCGAGCGCTGGGACCTCGGCAAGCCGAAGAAGAAGTACCAGGGGCTGCTCGCCGAAGGGCGCGTACCGGTCGGCGATCGCCCGCGGGTGGCCGTGCTGCTGCCGCAGACCTACATGAACGAGACCGGCCGCTCGGTCGGTCCCGCGCGCGGGGCGTTCAAGGTCGAGCTCGATCGCGTGCTCGTCCTGCACGACGAGATCGACCTGCCGTTCGGCGACATTCGCCCGCGGCTCGGCGGGGGGCTGGCCGGTCACAACGGCCTGAAGTCCCTGAAGGCGCATCTCGGCAGCCCGGACTTCGCGCGCATCCGCATCGGCGTCGGGCGGCCCGACAGCACGGACCCGGAGATCGTGTCGTCGTGGGTGCTCGGCCGGTTCACGGAGCCCGCCGCTGACGTGGGCGCGCTCATCGACCGGGCACGCGACACCGCCGAGGATCTCGTCCTCGGCCGCGCCACGCTCTGAGTGGACGTGTCCGGAAGTTCTGTGGGATTTCCGGGCGCCCGATCCACGCCTGCCCGGCGCCGGCGTCCACCGTCACGTGCCAGAGGCACGCTTGGCGACCGCCGCCACCACGCAGCCGCGTCCGGGCATCCCGGAAATCCGCACACAACGTCCGGACAAGCCCACTAGATTTCGCGGCCCATGCGCACCGGCCGCCTGCTCATCATCCTCGTTGCGATCGGGGCCGTTGCGATCGCCGCGATCGTCTCGATGGGCGGCTCGGAGGACGGCGGCGGCGGGTCCGGCACCGGCGCCGCGGCGACCACCGCAGCCGACGACGCCGTCCGGGTGCCGTTCGCCTACTCGCCGGAGAAGGAGCAGCTGCTCGCGCCGCTGATCCGGGCCTTCAACGAGCAGGGCACCGAGGTCGGCGGCCGGCCCGTCTTCGTCGAGGCGCAGGTCGTGTCGTCGGGCGAGGCGCAGGACCAGATCGGCAAGCAGCAGCTGCGGCCCGTCGCGTGGTCGCCAGCGTCGTCGCTGTGGGGGCGCCTCCTGAATTTCCAGGCCGACCAGGAGTGGGCGCCCGACGACAACCCGTCGATCGTCCGCACGCCGCTCGTCATCGCGATGTGGGAGCCGCTGGCGAAGACCCTCGGCTGGCCCGAGAAGCAGGTCGGGTTCGACCGGATCCTCGAGCTGGCGACCTCCGAGCGGGGCTGGGCCGCGTTCGGCCGGCCCGAGTACGGGAAGTTCAAGCTCGGCCACACGAACCCCGACTTCTCCACCTCGGGCCTGTCCGCGGTCGCCGCCGAGTACTACGCGGCGACGGGCAAGCGTGAGGGGCTCACCGTCGAGGACGTCGAGAAGCCGTCGGTCCGCAAGCAGATCCGCGACATCGAGCGTTCGATCGTCCACTACGGCGACACGACCCTGTTCTTCGCCGAGCAGATGAAGCGCTACGGCCCGGCCTACGCCTCCGCGGTGGCGATGGAGGAGGTCACGCTGCTGGACTTCAACCGCGACCGCGGCGGTCAGCCGAAGCTCGTCGCCCTGTATCCCCGCGAGGGCACGTTCGACAGCGACAACCCGTTCATCGTCCTCGACGCACCGTGGGTGACCGCCGAGCAGCGCGAGGGCGCACAGGCCTTCCAGCGGTTCCTCGCCGAGCGCGTCACCCCCGAGGTCGCGGCGAAGGCCGGCTTCCGCCCTGGAGATCCCGACGCGAAACCCATCCCGCCGATCACCGCCGAGAACGGCGTCGACCCTGAGCAGCCGAAGCGCTCGCTGTCGCTCCCCGAGCCGCGCGTGCTCGCACGGATCAAGACCGCGTGGCGTGAGGACCGCAAGCCCGCGAACATCATGCTCGTCTTCGACACGTCCGGCTCGATGGGCGAGGAGGGCAAGCTCGAGGAGGCCAAGCGCGGCCTGCGGACCTTCTTCGGCCAGCTGTCGCCGCGCGACCGCATCGGGCTGATCGCGTTCAACGACCGGGTGTTCCCCCTGGTCGACATCGCGACGTTCGGACGCAACCAGGCCGACCTCCAGCGTACGGTGACCGGGCTGCTGCCGGAGGGGCAGACGGCGGCGTACGACGCGATCGGCGACGGCGTCGGCAAGATCGTCGCGTTGAACGACGACACGCGGATCAACGCCGTCGTTGCGCTGACCGACGGCGAGGACAACCAGTCCACCTCCACGGTCGACCAGCTCGTCGCGGCCCTCGAGCGTCAGACGGGGCAGGAGGGTGAGGCCGTCCGCGTCTACACGATTGCCTACGGCCGGCAGGCCAACAAGGCGGCGCTGGAGCGCATCGCACAGTCATCGGGCGGCAAGGCGTTCACCGGGGACCCGAAGCAGATCGAGGCCGTGTACCGCTCGATCTCGAGCTTCTTCTGACCGTGGCGCGCGAGGTCACCAGAAGCCACCTGCAGCGCGCGCTGGTCGTCAACGCGGCGACGAAGCCGGTGACGATCCTGGTGACCGCGGCGGTCGCGGCCGGGGCGCTGCTGCTCGGGACGACCTGGCTGCTCGGCGTGGCGGTCGTCGTGTACTTGGCGCTCGTTGTGCTGACCTTCTTCGACGGGGACGAGGCCGAGCGGGTGGGCGACGAGGTCTACGGCCGGGCCCGCCCGAAGGAGCAGCGCCGCCTGAAGACGGGCGAGCTGGCGCCCCCGATCCGTGCGCAGGTCGAGCGTGCGCGGCGCGAGGCGGGCACCGTGCGCCAGACGATCGATGGCTCGTCGCTGTCCTTCGCCGAGGTCGGGACCGAGATCGACGGGCTCGTGGGGGCGATCGAGAAGATTGCTGCGCGCGCGCAGCGGGTCTGGACGTACCTCGCCGCGCAGGATGTGCCCGCACTCGATCGCCGGCTGGCGGAGCTGACGGCGGCGGCCGCGGGCCCGCGCCCGAGCGTGTCCTCGGGCACGCTGGCGGCGCTGCGCGATCAGCGCGAGGCGCTGGAGGAGCTGCGCGCGGTCCTGCACCGGTCGCTCGCGCAGATGGAGGAGGTCAACGCGCAGCTCGGCGGGGTCAACGCGCGGCTCGTCCGGATGGCCGTCACCGAGGAGGAGGCGGGCGAGCACGCGCTGGCCGTGGACGTGCGCGGGCTGCGCGAGCAGGTCGAGGCGACGGCTGCCGGTCTGGAGGCCGCGTACGGCGACGCCCCCGACGGTGTTTGAGAAAGCGTACGGACGTATGTTACGGTGGACCCATGAGTCCGCACGATTGGAACGCGCCCAGCTACGACCGCGTCGCGACGGGCGTCGTCGCGCTCGGCCACGAGGTGCTGGACCGGCTCACGCTCGCCGGTGACGAGACGGTCCTGGATGCGGGCTGCGGCGCGGGCGCGGTCACCGAGCAGCTGGTCGCACGGCTGCCGCGCGGGCGCGTCATCGCGGTCGACGCGTCCCCGGCGATGGTCGCGCTCGCGCAGGCGCGCCTGGGTGACGGCGCCGACGTGCGGGTCGCCGACCTGACGACGCTGGAGCTGGAGACGACGGTCGACGCCGTCCTGTCGACGGCGACCCTGCACTGGATCGCCGACCACGACGCGCTGTTCGCCCGCCTGCGCCGGGTGCTGAGCGACGGCGGGCGGCTGGTCGCCCAGTGCGGCGGGGCGGGCAACATCGTCGACGTGCGCTTCGCGGCGGCGAACGCCGGCGCGTCGCCGCCGTTCGCCGAGGCGCTGGCGGGCTTCGACCCATGGACGTTCGCCGGGGCCCGGGAGACGGAGGAGCGGCTGCTCGCCGCGGGGTTCACCGAGGTGCGGTGCTGGCTGGAGCCGCGGCGGGTGTCCACCGCCGGGGCGCCCGAGGAGTACCTGCGCACGGTGATGCTCGGCGCCCACCTCGAACGGCTCGATCCGGCGTCGCACGACGCGTTCGTCGGCGCCGTCCTGGCGCAGCTGGGCGACTTCGAGGTGGCGCGCTACGTCCGCTTGAACATCGAGGCCACGGCAGGGCCGCGACCCGATCGGTAGTCCATGCGGATGGCCGGTGTGTACAACCGGGTATACGCTGAGCAGATGTTGACCATGCCTCGGAAGCACCGGCACCCGCGATGACCGCCGCGCGCACCTTCACCGTGCAGGCGCGCGTCGGCGCTGCGCGCCGTGCCGCGACACGTGAGCGCATCCTCGATGCGGCACGCCGGATGCTGGAACGCGGAGACTCCGTCGCGGCGTTGACGGTGTCGAAGCTCGCCTCCGAGGCCGAGGTCTCGCGCGCCACGTTCTACCTGCACTTCCCGGATAAACGGCATCTCATCGAGGCGCTGCACGACACGGCGGTGCAGGACTGGCACGACATCGCCGGTGACGCCATCGCGGATCCCGACATCACGCGCGACCAGCTGCAGGAGATCATGTCCGCGGGCCTGCGGACCTCTCTCAGTCACGCCCCGGTGTTCGCCGGGATCATCGAGCTGGCCGAGTACGACCCGGAGGTCCGCGAGGCGTGGCGCGAGAACATGCGCTCCGCGTCAGCGACGACCGCGGCGTGGATTCTGGCCATCCGCCCCGAGCTCGGCGACCGCAAGGCCGCGGTCCTGGCCGAGGCGATGACCTGGACCTCCGAGCGCTCGGTGCAGCAGATGCTCGGCGTGCGCGGGTCGGCCAGCTGCGACGTCGACGAACTGGCCGGCGCGCTGACCGAGATCTGGTGGTGCGTGACGCACCCCGCAGAGCCCTGAGAGCCACCGCCTAGAGTGGGTCGCGCACGCCCTGGCCGCGCCTCGTCGCGGTCGCTGCGCGTGCCCGGTCCATGACGCTGCGCCCCCTCCTCAGCCACCTCGACGAGTCTCCTGACGCCGTCGCGCTCCAGCGCGACGGCGGCCGCGCGTTCGTCTCCTCGGCCCTGCGGCCGTACCTCATCGCGGCACTCGCCGACGCCCCCGTCGAGCCCGGCCCGGTGCTCGTCGTGGCCGCCGATGACCGGCAGGCGCGCGACCTCGCGACCGACCTGCGCGCGTGGCTGTCGCCCCGCCCCGTGCGCTACTACCCGAGCCGCGGCGTCACGTACGAGTCGCACCTCGCGCCGCCCCCGCACCTCGTGGGCCTCCGCGTCGCCGCGCTCGACGCGCTCATCGCGCCCGACGGTGAACCGCCCGTCGTGGTCGTCTCGGCCGTCGCGCTGTCCGAGAAGGTCCCCGACCCGGAGCTGCGCCCCCACGGCTTCACGCTGAAGGTCGGCGAGCTGCTCGATCTCGACGAGACCGCCGAGCAGCTCGTGGCCGCGGGGTACGAGCGGGTCGACCAGGTCGACGACCGCGGGCAGTTCGCCATCCGCGGCGGCATCCTTGACCTCTATCCGGCGACGGAGGACCGCGCGATCCGCGTCGAGCTGTTCGACATCGAGATCGAGTCGCTGCGCTGGTTCTCCACCTTCACGCAGCGCTCGCTGGGCGACGCGACCGAGGTCGAGGTCGCGCCCGCGGCCGAGCTGGCCGTCGAGCACCGCGAGCTGGCCGCGGTCAGCGCCACGGACAGCGACGAGGACCGCCCGGACGTCGCCGAGCTGCTGCCCGTCGACCGCTTCGGGGCGTTCCTCGACCTCGTCCCCGGGGCAGACGTCATCCTCGCCGCGGAGGAGGAGCTCGCGCCGGTGCTGCGCGACCACTGGGATGACGTGTGCGCGGCGTTCCACGACGCCGACGCCCACGACCTCTACGTCAAGCCCGACGACGTGAAGGGCGCGCTCGACGCCCGCGCGCGCATCCGCCTGAGCGCGCTGGAGTCCGACCAGCCGATCACGCTGCGCGCCCAGAGCGCGGACACGGCGGCCCGCTCGCTGAAGGAGGCCGAGACCGAGCTCGAGAAGCAGGTCCGCTCCGGCTACCGCACGATCGTCACGTGGCCGCAGAAGGGCGAGGGCGACCGTGCGGCGTACAACCTCGCGCGGGTGAAGGCGTCGTGGATGGGCGCCGGCGATCCGGCGTCGTCCGAGCCGGTGCTGCGCTTCGCGCAGGCGCGGCTGCGCGACGGGTTCGTCGCCCCGCAGCTGAAGCTCGCGGTCTTCCCCGAGCACCGCCTGATCCGGCGCCGCCGCACCGAGACGCGCGGCGAGCAGCTCGGCGGGCGCCGGCGCGGCGCGCTGCGGTCGTTCACCGACCTGCGCACGGGCGACTACATCGTCCACGAGGACCACGGCGTCGCCCGGTTCGCCGGGTTCGAGACGAAGACGGTCGCAGGCGTCACGCGCGACTACCTCCAGCTGCAGTTCCAGGGCGAGGACAAGGTCTACATGCCCACCGAGCAGCTGGCGAAGATCAGCCGCTACCTCGGTGCGGCGGGCGGGGAGCCGTCGCTGTCCAAGCTCGGCGGCGCGCGCTGGGACAACCTCAAGGCCCGTGCGCGGCGCGCCGCCCAGGAGCTCGCCGGCGAGCTGCTGAACCTCTACGCCGAGCGCAAGCGCCGCACCGGCCACGCGTTCGACCCCGACGGCGAGTGGCAGGGCGAGTTCGAGGCGCGCTTCCCGTACACGGAGACCGCCGACCAGCTCGAGGCCATCGAGCTCGTCAAGAGCGACATGGAGGCGCCCCGCCCGATGGACCGCCTCATCTGC
>SYBY01000228.1 GCA_005788585.1 Actinomycetota bacterium
CCCTCGCCGCGCGGGCGACCGCCGCCGACGTCGACGCCGCGGTCGCCGCGGCGCGTGGCGCGTTCCCCGCGTGGGCGGCGACACCGGTCAACGAGCGGGCCGACGCACTCGTCGGCGCCGCCGCGTGGATGCGCGGACGCCGGGCCGAGCTCGCCGCCCTGTGTGTCCGTGAGTGCGGCAAGCCGTGGGCCGAGGCGGACGCGGACGTCGCCGAGGCGATCGACTTCCTCGAGTACTACGCCCGCGGGGCGATCGCGCTGGCCAAGCGCCCGCCCCAGCTCGTCCAGGTCCCGGGCGAGCGCAACACCCTGCGCTACGCGCCCCGCGGCGTGTGCGCCGTCATCGCGCCGTGGAACTTCCCGCTCGCGATCCCCGCCGGCATGGTCGCCGCCGCGCTGGCCACCGGGAATACGGCCGTCCTCAAGCCCGCCGAGCAGGCGCCGGGGTGCGGGCTGATGGTCGTCGAGGCGCTGCGCGCGGGCGGCGTTCCCGCCGAGGCCCTCGCGCTGCTGCCGGGCGAGGGCGACGCCGGTGCCGCGCTGGCCGATCACGCTGACGTCACGACCATCGCGTTCACCGGCTCGGGCGCCGTCGGGCTCGGGCTCCTGCGCAGCGCGGCCGCCAAGCCGCCGCGGGCGGGCAGCCTGACGCGGGTCGTCGCCGAGATGGGCGGCAAGAACTGCGTGCTGGTCGACGCCGACGCCGATCTCGACGATGCCGTTCCCGCCATCGTCCATTCCGCCTTCGCGTACGCCGGGCAGAAGTGCTCAGCCGCCTCGCGCGTGCTCGTCCACGAAGCCGCGGCCGAGGCGCTGCTTCAGCGTCTCGCAGGCGCCGTCGAGGTCCTCCCCGTCGGCCAGCCCTCCGCGCACGGCACGGTCGCGGGGCCCGTCATCGAGCGCGAGGCCCAGGAACGCGTCGCGCGCTACGCCGCCCTCGCGGCGGACACCGGCCGCGTCGTCGCCACGCGCGCCGTGCCGGCAAGCGGCTGGTTCGCCCCGCCCAGCGTGGTGACCGACCTGCCCGCCGACCACCCCGTCCTGCAGGACGAGATCTTCGGCCCGGTCCTCGCCGTCGAGGCCGTCCGCGACCTCGATGAGGCGATGGACCGCGTCGACGGCCTCCCCTTCGCGCTGACCGGCGGGCTCTTCGCGCGCAACCCCCGGACGATCGAGCGCGTGACGGCCCGGTCACCCGTGGGCAACCTCTACGTCAATCGCGGCATCACCGGCGCCATGGTGGGCCGCCAGCCGTTCGGCGGCAACCGCCTCTCGGGCACGGGGACGAAGGCGGGCGGTCCCGACTATCTCCTGCACTTCGTCGAGCCGCGCGTCATCACCGAGAACACGATGCGCCACGGGCTCGTCGTCGACTGACTCAGGGGTCCGGCTCGACCGTGGGCACCTCGATCTGCGCGCCCGTGATCGCGACGCTGAACGGCTCACGCGACGGCTTGTACATCGGCGAGTCCGCGGCGAGGACCTCAACCTGCGGACGGTGCCCCGGCTCGAAGCGGTAGGCGTGCGGGCCGAACGGGATGACCACGCGGCCGCCCTCGTTGGGCGTCAGGCGGCGCACGCCGCGCGCGAGCAGGCGCCGGGTGCCGTCGGGGTGCAGATCCCAGAGCCGCGTGCTCAGCATGCCGTAGCGCCCGAGGGTGCGGATGTCGAGCGTTGCGGTGGCCGTCCCGGCCAAGGTGAACGCGGTGTCGCGCGCGGGCGCGGTCCACGTCGCCTTGGAGCTGCGCGCGGCGGACTGCAGCTTGCACGGGTTGGTGAGGTTCGCCGCGTCCCCGGCGAGGTCGGCCGCGTTGCCCTGCAGCGCCTTCGCCAGTTCCTCGGGCGACCGCAGCAGCTTGCCGAGCACCTGCTTGACCGCCGCGGGGCCCAGCGGGACGAGCGGGTCGTCCACGGCGCGGCGGTACACGTCGAAGGGCGACGAGCGCAGCACCACGGGCGCGGCGGCCGAGCCGCCGCCGAACGTGACCGACCCCGAGCTCACCGACCCCCAGTCCGGCGCGACGATCGGCTCGGGGACCGGTGCGCTCTTCGGGCACACGAAACGCGAGAGATAGACGCTGCCGTTGGCCGGCGGCGCTCCCCTGTCCTGCAGGTGTGCGTCGAGGAAGTCCGCGCCGCGCCGGGACAGCGACCGCGCCTGCGGGATGCTGTTGCTCGCCCGCGGGTGTCCGCTCTCGCCCAGCTGCAGCACGACCTCGGCGCCGGGCCGGGCGCGCGCGAGGTGGTAGGACTCCAGCGACTGGCGCGGGTCGAGCATGTCGTCGTTGTACGCCGACTCGAGCAGCATCGGCGCGGGCGTCCCGGGGATCCCGTACACGCTCTTGTGGATCATGGTCCCCCGCAGGCGCTCCCACTTCACGCCGCGGTAGGGCTCGCCGGTCGCGAGTCGCGTGAACCAGCCGAGCACGTCGGCCGACGCGTCGCCGCCGATGCCCGGGACGTAGCCGCCGTAGGCCGTGAGCACCGTCGCCGCAATGGAGTACGACAGCTTCATCACGCCAGGTGGGTCGAATCCCTCGTCGAACGTCGTCAGCCGGCTGCCGTCGTAGCGGCCGTTGGGCAGGAGCGCCGTCGCGAGGTTCGACCACCCCATCTTCGCGTAGGCGGCGCGCAGAGCCAGCGGTGTCCCGGCCGGGCTGCGCCACGGCGCGAACGAGCCGTCCGGCAGCGCGATCCGGTCCTTGAGGAACGCCAGCTGCTGCGCCTGCCCGCCGCCGTAGGAGATCCCGACGACGCCGAGCCTCGCCGGGTCGGCGATGCCCTGGTCCACGAGCTTGCCCAGCAGCACCTGCGTGTCGCGCGCCTCCCAGCGGCGGTCGCCCATGTGCAGCCAGCCGCGGCGGCACGCAGGGTCGGCGCGGCGGGACCGCGGCGTCCCGCATGATGCCCCGAACCCGCGCGACGTGATCGTCACGACCGCGTACCCGCGGCGCGCGTAGGAGATGTTGTTGTAGTCCGCGGTGACCGACGTGACCTCCCCAGGGTCGTCCGGGTCGTCGACCTCCACGAAGCTCTTGTCGCCCGTCAGCCCGTGCAGCAGGGCGACTGTCGGGAACGGCCCGTCACCGGTCGCGGGCAGCGTGACGTTCAGGTCGATGGGCACGCCGTCGAACGACGGGACGCGCTGGGACAGCGACGTCATCTCGCAGAACCGGACGTCCGCCTTGGCCGCGCACGGCAGGCCGAAGGGTGCGGGCGCTGCGTAGGCGGCCGGCGCCGGCGCCAGGGCCACCCACGCAGCGACCCATGTCAGCGCGGCCCCCGCCCACGCCAACCTGCGCCCCCTTGCTGTGCGTACGGATCCATCCATCTCCGCGTCGCCGACCCTAGCGCAGCGGTACCCGTCAGTACCCTAGAAGCGCCCGACGTGAGACCGCACGTCTTCGAGGAAGCGCGCATGCAGGCGCGTGTCGTCGCTCAGCTCGGGATGGAACGCGATGACGAACAGCCGTCCCTCGCGCGCGGCGACGGGATGCCCGTCGACGTCGGCGAGGATCTCCACCCCGGGCCCGGCGTCCTCGATCCACGGCGCACGGATGAAGACCGCGCGCACCGGCGGGCCCTCGATGTCGCCGAACGTGAGGTCTGCCTCGAACGACCGGACCTGCCGCCCGAACGCATTGCGCCGAGCCGTGATGTCCATGATCTGCAGGTGCTCGCGGTCGAGCATGATCAGCCCCGCGCACGTGCCGAACACCGGGGCGCCCGACGCGGCGAACGCGCGCAGAGGTTCCGCGAGCCCCTCGCGCTCGATCCCCAGGGTCATCGTCGTCGATTCGCCGCCGGGCACCACGAGCCCGTCGAGCCCCTCGAGGTCCGCGGGAACGCGAACCTCCCGGACGTCAGCGCCCAGCTCCGCGAGGACCCGGGCGTGCGCCGCGAAGTCGCCCTGGAGGGCGAGGACGCCGACCGTCACCAACCGCGGCCGGCGAGCAGCTCGGTGTCGTCGAGCTTGCGGGCCTCGAGGCTCTGCATCGCCTGGCCGAGCCCCTCGGACGCCGCCGCGACACGCGCCGGGTCGGCGTAGTGCGTCGTGGCCTCGACGATGGCGCGGGCCCGGGTGGCCGGGTCCTCGCTCTTGAAGATGCCCGAGCCGACGAAGACAGCCTGCGCGCCGAGCTGCATCACCCGCGCGGCGTCCGCCGGGGTCGCGATGCCGCCCGCGCAGAACATCGGGACGGGGAGCGTCCCGTCCTGCGCCGTCTTGCGGACGAGGTCGTACGGTGCCTGAAGCTCCTTGGCCGCGACGAACAGCTCGGCCTCGTCGAGCATCGTCAGGCGACGGATCGCGCCGGTGATCTCGCGCAGGTGGCGCACGGCCTCGACGATGTCGCCGGTCCCCGCCTCTCCCTTGCTGCGGATCATGCACGCGCCCTCGCCGATGCGCCGCAGCGCCTCGCCGTGGTTCGTCGCGCCGCAGACGAACGGGATCTTGAAC